>DAWK01000121.1:180-25991 GCA_002509745.1 Methanobacteriaceae archaeon UBA349
TTGAGGGGTATATTAGAGCAATAAATTTTGCGCATTACTTAGCCAAATTAAAAATGTAGGAGCGGTAAATGTCATCATTAAAACCTGTTTATAAACTTTACGAATGGTATATTTCCCGGAACCTCAAGGAAGAAAATATGCCTAAACACGTGGCCATTATCATGGATGGAAATCGCAGATACTCCAAAATCCAAGGCAATGTTCCTGTTATTGATGGACACAAAAGAGGAGTAAGCACTTTAGAAAAAGTACTGGACTGGTGCGTAGATTTAGGCATTGAAATAGTCACAGCCTATGCATTTTCCACTGAAAACTTTAATAGGTCCGATAAAGAAGTAGAAGGCCTTATGAAACTTTTCCAGGAAAATTTTGAAGGAATTGCCAGCAATAAAAAAATTCATAAAAATGAAGTTAGGGTAAAAGCCGTGGGAAACCTGGAATTGCTTCCTGAAAATGTTCGGCAAGCTATAAAAGTGGCAGAAGATTCTACCGCAGCATATAATAAACGCCAAGTCAATATTGCTATTGGGTATGATGGACGTTTGGAAATTATTGATGCGACTAAAAAAATAGCGCGTGACGTTAAAGACGGAAAAATAAATCCTGAAGATATTGATGAAGATTTAATCAATAAGAATCTTTATACTGCTGGCCTGGAAGACCCTAATTTAATTATAAGGACTAGTGGTGAAGAAAGATTAAGTGGTTTCTTGTTATGGCAGTCCTCTTATTCTGAACTTTATTTCTGTGATAGTTTATGGCCTGAACTTAGAAAAGTGGATTTTTTAAGGGCATTAAGATCTTATCAACAGAGAGAAAGACGCCATGGAATTTAATTCAAATTCTTCATTTTTATTAAGTATTGAAACTTATTAATTAAATTTATTAAAATTCATTTTATTTTTCAAAGTTTATTTGATATCAATATTCCCATAGTAGATTAATAGTCAAATTCACCAAATTAATTTAATAAGGAGATAATTTATGATCGATACACATTGCCATGTTGATTTTAAGGACTTTAATAAAGACAGAACAGAAATTATAAAGCGGGCCCAAAAAAAACTTACCTGTATTGTAAACTCTGGTGTAACTTTAGATGGTAATAGGAGAGTATTAGAACTTTCTGAGGAATATAAAAAATTTGTTTTCCCTTCATTAGGATTTCACCCAGTTAATTCTTCTAAATCTGATCAATCTGTGGTGGAAGCAGTTATTGAAGAGCTCCACGAAAATATTGATAAAGCAGTGGCTATTGGTGAAGTGGGAATGGATTATTATCATGTTAAAGATTCTGAAGGTCGAAATAGACAAGAAAAAATATTTAATCAGTTCTGTAGCCTGGCTGAGGAATATGAGCTTCCTTTAATAGTGCATGCCCGAGATTCTGAGGAAAAAGCCTTTAAAATAGTAAAAAAATATAACTCGATTCCTGAAGTGATTCTTCATTGTTATAGTGGTAGTTTAGAAACTGCAAATAAAATAATAGAAGAAGGTTACTATACTTCCTTTTCAACTATGATATGTTATTCACAACATCATCAAATTCTTGCTAGAGAGATACCTCTTAAATTCATCCTAACTGAAACGGATAGTCCTTATTTGTCTCCTTTTAAAGGAAAGAAAAATGAGCCGGCCTTTGTTGAAGAGGCTGTTAAAAAAATTGCAGAGATAAAAGGAAATAAGTTTTCAAAAGTGGATAATATCACAGAAAAAAATGCTAAAAAAGTTTTTGATATTTAATTTGCTTGATTAACGGAATTACAATGAAATTAGATTCTTAATAGACTAATTTAATTTTTCATTGAGAATTAAATTAAGAATAAGTTAAAACAATAATTCCTAATTTATTTAACTCTTTATGTCTATTTTTTAGCATCTAGTTCTTCAAATACCTCTTTTGCTGCTGTAATTCCATTTATTGCTGCGGGAAACCCAGCATATGCAACCATTTGAATTATAATTTCTATTATTTCTTCTCTACTACAACCAACATTCAACGCACCATGGATGTGGCTTTTTAATTGAAGTGGTGCTGTGGCCATGGCAGTAAGTGCAGCTATTGTTGCTATTTCCCTGGTTTTCAGATCCAATCCTTCACGCGTGTAAATGTCGCCATAGGCAAATTCAGCTATGAATCTAGCTAAATCTGGAGCAGTATCATCCAAACTCTCTTTTAAAATCTTATAAGAATCTTTATTCATTATTTTTAGCTGTTTCAAACCTTTTTGGTACCGTTCAGACATTTTATTCCTCTATTTTTTCCTATTTTTGTAATACAATCTGTGCTCTAATATTATTATTGTTTATAATTTAGATTTATTAATTTATTTAATTTTAGAACATTAAATAATTCTTTTAAATATCTTTTAAATATCAAGAAGCTATTTAATTTTTATAAAACATTAAATCAGGAATTATAACCACAAAATTTAATATTTCTAAAGCTAAATGAAGAATGTAAGTATATAAATTTAAAATTAATTATAACATAGATAGGTTGATATCATGAAAGATAAAATTATATTTTTAGCCACGATTTTACTGATGTTTAGTTTTTTAAGCGCAGTAAACGCGGAACCAGTTACAAAAACAATTGATAACATTACCAATAAAACCAATGAAGCACTGAATAATGCTTCTGATATTACTAATCAAACTGCAAATGAAGTTAAAAAAACATTGGATCCTATTCAAAGTATTATGAATGAAATTAACTCAATTATTCAACAGATCCAACAAATTCTACAGTCTTTACAGAACATAACTGGACAATAATTAGTTCATATTCTCCTTAATTTATTTTTTAGGTGATTATTTGAGGCCTCATGTAATTTTAAACGCAGCTATGACATTGGATGGGAAAATAGCCACTCGAACAGGAAGTTCTGAAATTTCAGGCCCAGAAGATTTGAAAAGAGTTCATCAAATTAGAAAGGATTCTGACGCTATCATGGTGGGCATTAACACTATTTTAGCGGATGACCCAAGATTAACTGTGCATAAAATTTCATCTAATCCCTCAGATAATCCTCTAAGAGTAGTGGTTGATAGTAAAGCACGCACACCACTCAAAGCCCGGGTTTTAAACAATGATTCTTCTACAATAATAGCTGTTTCAAAAAAAGCACCTTTAGAAAAAGTAGAAAAACTCAGAGAAAAAGTAGAAGTGATTATTTGTGGGGATAATAGAGTTGATCTGGAACAATTAATGAAAAAACTCAAAATTAAAGGCATCAATAGTCTCATGCTGGAAGGAGGATCTACATTAAACTTTTCTATGCTCAAAAATGGATTAATAGATGAAGTAAGGGTCTGTGTTGCTCCCATGATGGTTGGTGGGAAAGATGCCAAAACATTGGTTGATGGTGATGGCTTCGATTTTATGGCTGATGCAGTCAAACTGGAATTAAAAAAGAATTTTATTTTGGGCAAAGATTTAATTTTAGAATATCATGTCTTAGATAAGTAGTAAAAAAAGAATAGTATCTAAATAAAAAAATATTTAATTATTTTTGCTTATAATTAAAATTAGATTATAATAATATTATATCATAATTTACTTTTTTCTATTTAATTATAACAAACCTTTATTTTTTAAAATTCTTTCAGGATTTGTAGTTAATGCTTTTTTAACTTCTGTTTCGGGTAAACCAGCACCTAATCCATAACTATAAGCTGTTTCATAATTAATAAGGTCGTTTGGAGAGTGAGTATCAGTATCTATAATTAAATTCGCTCCTACTTCCAGGGCAACTTTTCCCACATGCCCATTTCCCAATGAATGCCCTCGCCTGGAGCTTATTTCAAGCGTTATATTATTTTCTTTAGCTATTTCAGCTTCTTCATAAGTAATCAGTCCGGGGTGTGCTAATATGTCCACATCTGGACAATTTACAGCCGCCCAGTTGGTTCCTTCAATAACTGGTTCCACTAATGTTTCCCCGTGAACTACTATAACTTCTGCACCCAATTCTTTAGCTTTTTTAGCCAATTTAGGAATAATTTCAGCAGGAGCATGGGTAATTTCAGCGCCAGGAACAATGGTAATGCCCCAATTATCGTTTATATCTTGTACAGCATTAATTATGCGGCCCACACAATCCATATTGGTTGCATCTACATGGTCTGTAATGGCAATAGCTTTATGATCTAAAACACATGCTCTTCGAGCAATTTCAGATGGTAAAAGTTCTCCATCACTAAAAAGACTGTGAATATGTAAATCTATTCTTTGTGTAATTTTAATTCCCCTTAATTGTTTAATTAAATAATAAACATATGCTGAAATAATGATTATGTTAATTATAAATAATTTATAAATTAATTAATATATTAAATTTGTTTATTAACCTAACTATTATATTATTTAATAATCTATTTTTATAAAATAATAGTTTTACAAAATATCGGATAATATCTGTTCAATAATCTAATATAATTAATATCATATATTAATAGCCAAATACTGTTTGAAAATTTTAAAGTTTTAAAATTGTGATAAAATGGAAGTTTCAATATTTGTACCATCCCATATTACTGGCTTTTTTCAAATTATAAATCATAATAATCCTTTAAAAAAAGGTTCCCGTGGTGCAGGCGTGGTTATGGATAAAGGAGTCATAACTAGAATTAAAACTTCTAAAACAGATAATAAAATAGATATAAGTATAAATAGAAAATCTGAATCTTTCAATAATTCTATTACTCTGAAAACTGTTGAATTACTACAAAAAAAATTTTACATTCAAAGTGGGTTTAAAATAGAACATGAAATTCAGGTTCCCATAGGATGTGGATTTGGAACGTCTGCTGCGTGTGCATTAGGAACTGCATTAGGGTTAGCATATATCTTTAATTTACCAATGACTTTTAATGAGGCCTCAGGAGTAGCTCATCAGGCCGAAGTAGAATTAGGGACGGGGTTAGGTGATTTAATCTCGGAAACTTCTGGTGGAATCGTTATCAGATTAAAAGAAGGCCCCCCGGGATTTGGAAAGATTGATAAAATCATCAGCGAGCCTCTTTATGTGATATCAAAAACTTTAGGAGATATAGACACTTCTTCTATTATTCAGAATCCATCTCATCAGAGAATAATTAATCGCACTGGTGAGGGAATGCTTAAGAAATTATTATATGATCCAACACCTCAAAAATTCATGTCATTATCTAAAGAATTTGCTGAGAAGACTGCGCTGATGAATGAAAATGTAAAAGAGATGATTGATATTTTAAATGAAGAAACCATAGGGGCCTCCATGGCTATGCTTGGAAATACAGCTTTTGCCTTATCTAAAACTCCAGATACTAGTCTTGAAAATAGTATTGTAAGTAAAATAGATTTTCATGGAGTTCGGTTTTTAGAATAAAAAATTTGGTATGGATTATTAAAATTGGGATTCTTAAAAAATAAAATTATCTGAATCATATGATGCAAATATAATCTGTAGTTAAAATTAATAAAAATTATCTAACAATAATTTCATAAAAATATCAATTTACATCACTTATTTAATAATGGTTCAACAAATTATATATGATTCTACTTATCTAATAACAAATTATAGAAAGCGTGTTATTGCTATTTTATGGGCAATGAACAGATATGTGGATTCTATGATTAAAATCGTATATGATATTAAGGTTTACCGGGAGAATATCCAACAGATTGTCCAAAAAAACGATGTTGTTGTTGAATTAGGATGTCATATTGGTAATTCTACTCGTATACTTGCCGAATTGGCATCGGATGGTAAAATAATAGCAATTGATAATAGTCCAGAGGCTGGATCCAGCATGGAAAGGGTCATGGCGGATTACAATAATGTAGAATTCATTAATGCAGATGCTAGACTTCATGAAACATTGGAGGAAGTATTTCAAAAAATTAAAAAATGCGATTTACTGTCTGTTGATTTAGGTGGTGGCTATCACCCGGACACGACTTTCAAAGTATATTTCATTTGGGCTTCCACATTAAAGCCAGAAAAAACTATTATCCGTAATAGAGGTTTGTTGGATTTTGCACTTTCAGCAGAAACTCAAGAAGTTATCAAGTCACAAAAGGGTTGGTTGGAGTCCAGCGGCGATGCAGGGATTCCTCCCAGGCTAAAAGAATTTAAACACTGGTCACAAAAGATATATCAGGAGGGTGTTGATGATAGGAAAGAAAATAAGGATTGAAAGAATTATTGACCGAAAAACAGGAAAAAGTGTAATTGTTCCCATGGATCACGGTGCTTCCATAGGTCCTGTACCCGGGATTATTGACATGGCTAAAACCATTGATGATGTCTCAAAAGGTGGCGCAAATGCAGTTTTAATGCATAAAGGAATGGTCGGAAGGGGCCACAGAGGATATGGGAGCGATATTGGTTTAATAATACACCTATCTGCTAGTACTGGACTCAGCCCACACCCTAACCATAAGGTTTTAGTCACTTCAGTTGAAAAGGCTTTAAAAATCGGTGCAGATGCAGTTTCAGTGCATGTAAATGTGGGTTCTGAGCGAGAACCCGAAATGCTTATTAAATTAGGTACTATCTCTGAAATCTGTGATGATTGGGGAATGCCATTGATTGCTATGATGTACCCTCGAGGAAAGCATATTAAAGATGAACACGATGCTGAAGTTGTTAAAATAGCAGCCCGTGCTGGTGCAGAATTGGGTGCAGATATTATAAAAACTAATTATACCGGAGATCCAGATACCTTCAAAGAAGTTATTGATGGTTGTCCAGTTCCATTGGTAATTGCTGGTGGCCCGAAAGTTGAAACAGATAGACAACTTTTAGAAATGGTTAAAGACTCTGTTGATGTTGGTGGGGCGGGTGTTGCAATAGGAAGAAATGTATTCCAGGCTAAATCACCTCAAAAAACAACTAGGGCTATTTCTGAAATTGTTCATCATAAATTAGAAGTTGATGAGGCTTTAAAAATATTAAATGGAAACTAAATTTAGTGGATTGATATTAAGCCTAATTTAATATCTAATTCCATTAATTTTTAATATTTACAGGAGTCTAAAATTAATTAATTCCATTAAATCTATTTAATAATTGATCATATCTTAAATTATTTAGATATATTAAATATTAGGACGGTAAACTATGAAATTCGCTTGGATAATGCCTCCAGGAAGGACCTGGGATGAAAAAAAAGGTTACATAACCACAGCTTTAGAATCTGGCATAGATCATGTTCTAGAAATGGTGGAACTAGACAATATTCACAAACTGGGTAATATAACCGTTATTTCTGATCAGGAAGAAGCAGACATAATTTTAGTTGGAAAGAATGGAGAAGGAGATAGTACGTTACATCTTCCTAATGACCTAGTTGAATCTAAGGATATGGCTGCTGCTTCCAGCTTCAAAAGAAAAGGAAAGATTGTAGCGGCCTATGTAGAAATAGCCAGTAAAAAACACGAAGAATTGGCCCGAAATTTAGGTCGAGTAGTGGATTATCTAATTTTAGTGGGAAAAGACTGGACAATCATTCCTCTAGAAAATATCATTGCTGATCTCCAAAGCGAAGATGTTAAACTGATTGCTGCAGCTTCTGACTATAACGAAGCTAAACTGGCTTTAGAAACACTGGAACATGGTACTGATGGTATTTTGATTCAACCTCAAGATTTCTCTGAAATAAAGAAAATAGCAGAATTAATTGAAAAAATAGAATCCGAAAAGTACGATCTTCAAGCAGCCACCATAACTCGCATAGAACCGGTTGGTTCTGGTGATAGGGTATGTGTGGATACTTGCTCCATGATGAATGTGGGAGAAGGAATGCTGATTGGTTCTTATTCTAAGGGATTATTTTTAGTTCACAGCGAATCATTAGAAAGTGAATATGTTGCTTCTAGACCATTTAGAGTTAATGCAGGCCCCGTACAGGCCTATGTAATGACTCCAGGTAATAAAACCAAGTATTTATCTGAGTTGGAAACTGGGGACGAAGTTTTAGTTGTGGATGATGCTGGAAAAAGTAAAACTGCCATTGTTGGAAGAGTTAAAATTGAGAAAAGGCCCTTAATGTTGCTGGAAGCTGAATTTGAAGGTATTAAAGTCAAAACCCTCCTGCAAAATGCCGAAACAATTCGCTTGGTAAATGAAAATGGAGACGCTGTTTCAGTTTCTGATCTTGAAGAAGGGGACAAAGTTATGGTCTATTTAGATAAAGGGGCCCGACATTTTGGAATGTCCATTGAAGAAAGTATAATTGAAAAATAAACTTTAATTAATTTCTAGATCATTATTTTTCTATTAACTCTAATTTTTTATTTTACTTTTTATCAAAAATTATTTTATGTAGCTTCATTTATTTAGTTACTTAAATCTTTTAAATATTTATTTCATCAAAATCTTTTTTTGGTTATAATTTATTTTAAAATAGATTCTAAAATGGTCTACAATAAAAAATTTAATAAATAATTGTATTCAATAAATAATATTCATTAACAAATAATATTTCTAAAATATGATATTTTTATAACGCTCTGGGGGAGTTTCATTAGTTATAATGTAGAAATTATCAGTCCTAAACAGAAAGATGAGCTTTTAGCTGAACTGAATTTTAATTACACTTTTGAACGAAAAGCAAATATCCATGGAGCATGTATTAAGCTTCTAACGGATAATTCTGATTTTAAAGAAGAATGGGAAGATAATTTCAAGTTTATGAATGAGGATATTAGGCCGCATGCTAAAATTATTTCGGTGGATAATGGTGGAGATTTAAAGGTTAGATATGAACCCCAGGCTCATATTTGTATTATTGAAAACTGTGATTATTATGGTTGGATAAAAAGTATTGCCTTAGCTGCTGTTTCTGACTTTTTTGAAGAATATAATTCTGAAAATCGCATATATTCACTCCACGCTTCCGCTGTAGATTTTGGAGGGCATGCAATAGGTATTATGGGCCCACCGGGGACTGGAAAAACCACATTAACTTATGGGATGCTAACTGAACGACATTTTAATTATATATCTGATGACTGGTTTTTTACACGTATTTTTAAAAATGACACGGTTATTTACTCATCAGAAAAGAATTCTTATATTCGGGATGATATTGCTGATGTTTGGCCAGAGTTTTCAGATACTATAAATCGTGTTAAACTTGATAATCGCCAAAGGGGCCTGGCAGATGTAAAAAATCTTTTTCAGGGAAGAGTTCGTGAATCTTCAACATTACATTCCATGATACTACTGGAGAGAGATTTAAACAAAAGCCCTTTTAGAAAATTAAATGTTTCTGATGCGCTAGATTACATGAAAAGCACTGACTTTTGTAATCCTCACTAATTAATTAGGAATGAAAGAAAATTTAATCTTCGAATGAATTTATTCAAGGATATCTTTTCAAAAATGGATGTCTACATGTTAAATACAATTGAATCCCCTCAAGAGAGTTTAAATAGGATAATGAGTTCAATTTCAGAGGTTTAATCTGCAATAATCTTGTTATATTGAATAAACACTAATTTAGATATTTTAATGCCAAAAGGTGGTAATAATGGTTATTTCTCAAGATGTACGAGCTTTTTTAGCTGTTGATATAGATGAAAGTTTAATTGATAGAATTGTGGAAATTCAAGAGATTTTTAAACATATAAATGCCCCAGTTAAATTTGTAGAACCTGAAAATCTTCATTTCACCCTAAAGTTTTTTGGAGATGTAAATGAAGAAAAAATAGAAGAAGTTAAGGATATAATTGTCAAAAGGGTAGAAAATTTTTCACCTTTTGAGATTTTGATTAATGGAGTTGGTGTTTTTCCTAGTTTAAGATATATACGAGTTTTATGGTTAGGTGCAGAAAATTTTGATTCATTTTCAAAATTGCAAATGGATCTAGATCAAGAATTTGTTAAAATAGGCTTTGAAAAGGAAAGAAACTATGTTCCCCATCTTACTATTGGTAGATTAAAAGGTTCTGGAAATAAAGATGCTTTAGTTAAAAAAATCGAGGAACTAAATGATATTGGTGTGGGAAAAACCACAATAGATAAATTTATTCTTAAAAAGAGTGAACTTACTCCTGATGGGCCAATTTATACAGATTTAAAGGTATTTAATCTTTAAATGTTTTTCAAACTTCAAAATCTTTTTTTCGTTATTATTAGATTTAATTTTACTTAATAAATTCTATTTAATATTTTAACAAGAATCTAAGAATTATTTATTAGGATTAATCATCTAATAAATTATAATTAAAAATAATATGTGGATAGGAATAGGTTATATATTAAATTAATAATTTATTAAAAACCAATTTTACTTAATTGATATATAAACGTTAATATAATTAGGAGAATATGAATGGATTTTGATGCTCTTTTAAATGAAATAAAACCCAATAAAATTGAAAAACAAAAAGTAGAATCACTAGCTGACTCTATGATTAATTTTATTAATAATTTGGCCCAGGAAAAGGGGATTCATACTGAAGCAATTTTAGTTGGTTCAGTTGCTAAAAATACATGGCTTTCTGGTAATGCAGACATTGATATTTTCCTACATTTTCCTCTGGAAACTCCACTGGCTGATTTAAAAGAGCAAGGACTATATTTGGGTCATGAATGTATAAAAAAAATGTTTGGTGAATCAGAAGAGCGTTATGCTTCTCATCCTTATGTCACGGGATATATTAATGGATACAGTGTAGATTTTGTTCCATGTTACCTCATTGAGGATGCAGAACAACTAAAATCAGCTGTGGACCGTACTATTTTACATACTCATTACATTAAAGAGAATTTAAAAGAAAACCAGATTGGTGATGTTTTAATCCTTAAAAAATTCATGGAAGGTATTGAAACATATGGTTCGGAATTCAAGGTAGGTGGGTTTGCAGGATATCTATGTGAATTGTTGATCTTGGAGTATGGGACTTTTAATAAGGTTTTAAGAGCAGCTGCATCCCAATGGAAAAAAGGACTCATAATTGACCTTGAAAATTTTGGTACTGGTGGTATTTTCACAGATTCTTTAATTGTTGTGGATCCTACAGATAAAAAACGAAATGTGGCGGCGGCATTAACTACTCAGAAAATGGCTGAATTCATGGTGGCCGCACGGAATTTTTTAAAATGCTCCACTAAAGATACTACTCATAATACTACTAATAATCTGGAATACTTCCGGTCTGTTACTTACTGTAATGATTTAGACTCAATAAAAGAAGAATTTGCAGATAATGGAACAAAAACATTCTTAATCCATTTCAATCCCCCGGAAATACCTTCGGATGCAATTTATCCTCAATTAAAAAAGACTGAAATGTCATTAAGCTCAAAACTTGAATTAGAAGGATTCAAGGTATTTAAAAGTTCCTACTGGACCAATGAATCTAATATCGCACTTATAATACTGGAATTTGGAGTATGGGAACTTCCAAATTATAAAATTCACGAAGGGCCACTGGTATGGGATGAACTCCATCAAGAACGATTTTTAGATAAATACTCTTATGGGGCCTGGGTGGAAAATGATCGTTGGAAGGTTCAGGTTCCCCAAAAAAATAATAACGCAGAAAAAATGATAGAATTTTTCTTAAAACCAGAAAATATTCATCATCTAAAGATAGGTAAACACCTTAAAGATGAAATTTTAAAAAACAATGTGATTATGGATATTAATGAATTTTTATCATCTGAAAATGTTCCTAAGGAATTATTAGAGTTTCTAGATGATTTTCTGAACCCTGGAAAAAATTTGTGGAGATAATAATTATTTTATTTTAGATATTTAAGTGACTAATTACTAATTATTTTTTAATTATTATTTTTTTAATTAGTTAGGGGGTTCTTTTTTAATTATATTTGATCAGTATCCTTTTCTTTCACTAACAAATTTAGGGACGGCTTTTTTTAATGGATCAAATGTTTCTATATTCTTTACTTCCATACAGCGCATACTTACCTTAGAATGGAGGGAAGTGGGCATTCTCAAAATTCTTTTAAGATCTATACTCACTTTAGCATCAACCAGACCCATATTAAGTTTTGATATTCCTTCAACCAGATTTCTATATCTTATTGGTCCGATTTTATTTTTGAATAGTCCCCATTCATCCTTTTGAACCATTTCACGATACTTTAAAACATCTTTCATTAACTTAGGGTTAACTTCTTCCATTTTCTCAGTTCCATTCAAGTGTAGAATGGCATATTTAATCCTTTTAGTGAAAACAGCAGGATATCCTAGGGGTATGGAGAAATGTTCCAATTCATAAGGCTTTTGTCCAGATTCATCTTCCATAAAATACTTATTTTTAGGAGGCTCAGCACCAACTACATATTTAAGAACCTGAGAACGCCCTTCACTATCTAATCCCATGGCTGTTTCATCCAGTATTCTGATGTGGTAGCCCCTTCCAGAATAAATTACATGTATGTTTTTTAGCCCCAAATCTTGCTTTAATGTATCTATAAGTCCAGCAACTATCTGTCTAGCTTCATCCAGACAAATTTCACAAACGCTATCACAGCCACAAGATCTAACTGGAACATCTTTCGCATCAACGTCAAAAACCAGCTCAGATTTCAACCATTCTCCTCTTTTGCGAGGCTTATTATAAAAAGCCACAGAACAATATGCTGCAAAAGGAGATCGATACCTCATGAACCTTTTTAACATATCTGGTGTTTTAAAAACCCTATATCTATCATTAGGACCCCTTCCTAAATGATCAAAACCAAATTCTCTTTTACTCAGGTCTTTTCTTATAAAATCCGGTAGATCATTAACATTCCATTCGTCCCGGTAATATCGGCGTCTCTCTTCTAATGTTGATGGTTCAAATATATGCGTCACCTTATAATTATCTTGATAATTCGTTAAAATATGGATTAATGATATATGGGATTTAAATTATCTTCATATTAGTATTAAGTATCTCATTTTCAATATCTAATTTATATCAATATTCGAAGATTTTAAAATTTTCATTTCAATTATAATTATTTTCAATCATAATTTTAAAAATTATTCAATCAATCTTTATCTGAATCAGATTCTGAGGATTTAGAAGGAGTTTTATCTCCGGAATTTCGGAGTTCCCATCTTTTTCTATTGTAATAAGAGAGAGGATTTCCGATTTTTTTACAAGTGGCATCAGGTTTACATAATGAAGATAAATGAATTTTGATTTTATCGCAACTCATAGGAGTGTACCACTTACTTTCGCCTTCATGCTTTAATTCAGGGTCTTTATTAACTCCAAAACCAAGTTTGGCGATAACATTCAATTTTTCTTGAGGATCGTCATCAAATAATGGCGGGTTACAGTTATCTGCGGCCTCAAATATTAATGGGATTATTTCATTTATAGTAATTTGGAGATCTGGATCAATATCTGAAATCTTACTTGTTCCTTCATTTCTAAAAACAGAAGGGTATAATCTAGCATAAGATAAAAAAGATGTTAATAATAATACGATAGCATCGTTCCGGTTTCCAGACCCTACGCCTTCGATAGTTTTTTGTATACATGGGGGAAAAGCATCAGGTTGTAATTGAGTGGCCTTAATGTCTCCTCCAAAGCCACCAGAACCTCCAGACCCAGGAAAATACGATAATTCTTTGATTTTTTCAGATATTTGTTCCCCAATTTCGAGTAATGTGGGATGTGCTTCAATTTTAGGGGCCATTTCATGAACTTTCTGGAGATAATTTTCTGTTTTTTGCATTATCATGCGGCTTATAATCATTTCTTTGATTTTCTCACCAATTAATAAGTCATACATCTTCTCTGGTACTCTACCTTCAATTTTATCCTCAAATCTAATTAAAAAATCTTCTTTTTCTAATACAACGTCCCCTTGATCCAGGATCATGTCAGTCAAATTAATTTTTTTGGATCCTAAAAGTTGACTCATAGAAGTCCATTTAATGTTATCTTGAGTTATCATCTGATTTAGAAGATTGTTTACCACTTCTTTTCGCTCTATTGGGGCCAGTTTTTCAAGGCGATCTTCTACCAGTTTTCCCTGCGATTCAACTAATAATCTACCTTCTCTCGATTTGGGATTGAATTTAATGCCTATGGCCTGTGCCATTGTATAAATTGATATAACATCAAATTTTGCTATTTTTGGATTAATTAAGAATGCATAATCGTTATGGTTGTACTTTTTATCATTTTTTCTACGTAGATACCATTCTACTCTCTTTAATGCTAAATCAGCGTAGTTTTTAGGAATATATGAATCATCAGAAATGTTCTGTGATTTACTATCCCTTACTAATTGTAAAAGTTCGGGATTAACCTCAAATATTCCTTCAATAGAACCCTTTTCTCTAACTATATCTTCACCTTCGCTGGAGAAAGGATTTAGATATGATATTAAAACCATAATTTCTATTAGTTGAACTATAGATAAAAAATTACCCATATAAATTAATAAAATATGGATAAAATATTTAAATTTAATAATTCTTTTCATGGATTAAAACTCATATTTTTGTTTTATGATTCTTTTTTATACAAAAAACAAATATTTATCATGTATTATTTGCATTAGGTTCTTTTAATTATTTCATTCGATGATTTATAAGTTTATGAAGTATTTTAATACTTAAGACTTGAAATTGCTTCTTTTTTAATCAACTGCATCAGATTTATATAGTAAAATAACTTAAAATAGGATAAATATTTCTAAAATAATTCTGGTATCTTATTAAGAATAATATTTATAAATTTGAATAGTATAACCTCATTTTTATTTGGCCTTTAAAGTCAATTTATTGGTTATATTTATCTTATATTTGATTTAAGACATTTATTTGCGATATGTTTATTGGGATATTTAATATCCTTTTAATTAAATTTTACATTAATGACCGAGAAAGATGATAGAAATATAATTGATTATAAAATTAATAAAATACTAATTATCAAGCTTATTGGGCTTTAGGAGGAATAATATGGGTAAAATATTTATAACCAGTGCACTTCCCTATGCTAATGGACCTACTCATTTAGGCCATTTAAGGTCGACTTATATTCCTGCAGATATTTATGCACGTTTTAACAGAATGAAGGGACATGATGTGCTTTTTGTTTGTGCTACTGATGAACATGGTACTCCCATCGCGGTAAAAGCTGAAAAAGAAGGTAAAAAACCTTTAGAAATAGCCACCAGATACCATGAAATGATCAAGGAAGATTTATTATCTTGTAATATTTCTTTAGATAATTTTTCAAGGACTACTGATCCACTTCACTACGAACTTTCCCAAAACTTCTTTTTAAACCTTTATAATAAAGGTTTTATTTACGAAAAAGAAATTAAACAACCTTATTGTGGGGAATGTGCTAGGTTTTTACCTGATAGGTATGTAGAAGGAATTTGTCCAGATTGTGGGAGTGAAGGGGCCCGTGGAGATCACTGTGAAGCATGTGGTCGGCACCTGGAGCCTACTCAACTTCTGGAACCGCAGTGCTTAATATGCAGCAGTAAACCTGAAATTAGGGAGTCAAAACATTACTTTTTTAAATTAAGTCATTTTCAGGATGATGTTCAGAATTGGATAACCAATAATAATGATTTACCTCCAAATGTAAAAAATTATGCTCTCCAATGGGTAAAAGAAGGATTGAAAGATTGGATTCTCACTCGAGACATGGAATGGGGAGTTCCAGTTCCTTTAGAAGGTGCTGAGGGTAAAATTATTTACGTATGGGGTGAAGCATTCTTAGGTTATCTCTCATCCGCAAAACAATGGTCTAAAAAGATAAATAAAGATTGGATTGAATACTGGGATGAAAATGCGGTTCATTTCATTGGAAAAGACATAATTTACCATCATTCCATATTCTGGCCAGCACTTTTAATGGCCCGTGAATGTACTTTACCAAAAAACATTATTGCTGGCGAATATTTATCACTGGAAGGCCAAAAAATGTCTACCAGTAAAAATTGGGTTATATGGACCTCTGATTTCTTGAAAGACTTTGATGCTGATATTTTAAGGTATTATTTAACTATTAATGCTCCCTTAAACAAGGACACTGACTTTTCATGGGATGATTTCCAGAGGAGAATAAATGACGAACTGGCCGATGTTTTAGGTAATTTCCTGCACCGTACATTTTCGTTTACTAAACGATTTTTCCAGAATGTTATCCCTGAAACAGAATCGTTCGTGGAAGAAGATTTGGAATTTGAAGAATTAATTAAAAATGCTCCGGGGAAAATTGGAGGTTTAATATCTCAATTTAAGTTTAGAGAAGGTTTAGTCGGGATTATTAAAATGGCAAAGGCCGGAAATAAATACTTTAATGACCAGGAACCTTGGAAAACAGTAAAATCCAATCCTGAAAAGGCAGCGAATTGTATCTATCTTTGTAATCAAATGTCGAAAACATTAGGAATTCTTCTAAGGCCTTATATGCCTACTAAATCTTCAGAAATTCTGCAAATATTAAATATTGATGAAGAAATTGTTAATATTGAAAAATGGGATGATGCCGGGATATTTTTAGATTCTGGACATGAAATTAATAAAGCTAAACCTCTTTTTGCTAAGATAGATGATGATTTCATTGAAAAACAAAAGGAAGATCTTTATAAAAATTTAGGCACTGATAATAAAGACGTTGAAAGTTCAGAAAAAGTTAAATCTAATACTAACTCTGATAATTCAAATAAAACAGTGGAGACAGATAAAATGGGACAAATAATCAACATCGACGATTTTGCTAAATTAGACTTAAGAATTGGTCAAGTAACCAGTGCAGAAGCAGTGGAAGGTTCAAAAAATTTATTAAAACTTAAAGTTGATATTAAAGATAAAGAATTACAAGTGGTTGCTGGTGTGGCCAAAAAATATTCACCTGAAGAAATTTTAAACCATAAAGTTGTAATATTAGTCAATTTAGAACCAGCAAAACTCTTTGGAATTAAGTCTGAAGGAATGATACTGGCTACTGGTGACAGTTCCAGCCTTTTAACTTCTCAAAATGCAGCCGTTGGTGAAAGAATAAAATGAACGAAACCGTGCTTATTGGTAAGTCCGAGAAATTTTTAGACCGCATTGCGTGGGAAAAAATTGATCTGAGTGAAATTTCAACTTTAGAGAAATTTCTGAAAACTTACCAGTACCTGAAAGAAAACCTGGATGAATTACAGGATTTAAAGGAAAACATGGAATCTCGAGGTTATAAGGCCCCTTATAGGTCCTTGGCTCGTTATGGATCCAGTGCTCCAGGTGAAGTTGTGGTAGAAGAACTTTATGAAGTTAATCGCCACAATCAATATTTCAGGATGAAAGCGGCTGCAAAAAAGAATGTTTTAGATCGTGCAAAATCATCTATATCTTCTCATAAAATTGCTTTAGGACATTTAGAAGATTATGCGTCTTTAAAATGTATATCTTGTGGGAAAAGTTTCAGAGTTCATGAATTTAGTGATTTAAATCAAGAGGATAATATTATTAAATGTACCTGTAACTCACCAGATTTTGAATTGGAAGTTAATGAACACCATAGTTCCAGAATAGGTATAATTTCGGAGCTTCCCCTTTCTGGAAATTACATGGTTTTAATGTCACAGTTAACTCCTTTGGGAAGAGAATCGTTTAAAATAATAATGAAATTTTTAAAACAAGAAAGAAAAGGTGTTGTAAAAACTGTTTCTCTTGTTATAAAGGTTATGGAGTCTGGAAGATGGATTAGGAAGCGTGTTACTCAGGACGCTGATGATAATTTGAATTACGAATCTGAGTTGCGAAAAAAATACGGTCCAAATGTTCGTATTGAATTTTTACAATTTCAGCGCAAGAAACCCACAATTATTAATGATAAACATACTCGTACCGCATTATCTTTGGCATATGCTCGTTTTTCAGAAAAATTTTTAAAAAAATTTGCTGATGAAATTTTAAATGAGCACTTAAATCTAGAAATGGTCGAACTGTATGATGATCTATTTTTAAAGGCAGAATCATTTAATCCGGTTCTTTGGGAGGCAGATGATACTGTTTCTGAAGCCCGTAAAATGGAATTTAATAGGCTTCTTATAGATCATGGAATGATGAATGAAAATGAGGAAATTAATTCTGATTTAAAAAAAGACCTCAAGTTAAGGACAGAAATTCAGAAAAACATTTTTACATTAATTCCCATTACTTTAATTTCATGGGATATACTAAAATATTACTTAATAACTTCGTATGACCGTAGAACAACTTACTCTGGCCCTTTCCCTTATTTAAGATATAATCTTGATCGTAATCAAATCAAGGTTTTTCAAGATTTTGATTTAGATGTTATTGAAATCTTAAAAAATTTCATGAAAGAGAAAATTGATTATATTCCATCAATGCAAAAAACAATACTGAAGAAATTTGAAATAGAACAAAAAATGAAAGGCTTGAATATGAAAACCAATCCTTCAGCTTTTGGCGCAGCTATTGTCAATTTAAAATCCGAATTAGATATTAAAACATGTGCTGATGTATTTTCGGTAAATATAAAAGATATTGAAATGGAAAAAGAAAATATAAACACTATGGGTAAACCCAAAACTAAAAAAGCCAAAAAATTCATGGAAATGATCAAAAAATGAGTTCCTAGTTAAAATCCATGTTTTAAACCAAATAGCCTATTAAATTCAATGTTTTACATTATTTATTCAAATTTCGTAATTAATTATCTAGTTAATATTTATTAATTTAATTTAAACTCATTACTTATAATTTTAAATTTAATATTATTACTTATCATGTGATTTCATGTCATTGGAGAAAGTTCATATAAATCAACCATTAACTTCAAGAAAGATAATGGAAGTACTGGAAAAGTATCCTGATTTAAAAAAAATAACTTGCCCGATTAGTTTATACAAAAGAACATCTCCTAAATATTTAGATGCTCTTAAAGAGCTGGGTATTGAGGTAGAACCCTTATCTTCTAGGGGTAGGCCAAATAAATATGATGAAAAAAAAGTTTTTGAAATTAAAAGTCTCCTAAAAGATGGTAAGACTCCTAAAGAAATTTCTAAGCAGATGAAAATTCCTTTGAAATCTGTTTATTACTTAAATAAAGATTTACATCTAAAAAAGGGTCGAAAATCTAAGTATGCTAAAGGGATACATATTAAAGTCCGTGAAATGGCTAAAAATGGAGTTCCACGTAAACAAATTTCAGAAAGGCTCCATATACCAC
Source organism: Methanobacteriaceae archaeon UBA349 (assembly GCA_002509745.1). Lineage (GTDB taxonomy): Archaea > Methanobacteriota > Methanobacteria > Methanobacteriales > Methanobacteriaceae > UBA349. The sequence continues at coordinate 19,361 of DAWK01000121.1, forward strand.
TTAGAACAGTTTATTATATTTTAAAAAAATAATTTTACTAAATGAATGGTGATAGAATGGTATTCCATGCTTCAATTGAATATTCATTAATATTAATTATTTCCGGAGTTTGCGGATTATTAGCATTTGCTTCTACTTATTTAGTAATGCCTAGGCTTATTAGTAAATTAGAGAATGCTAATGTTGTAGGTAAAGATATACACAAGATTTCAAAACCTATTGTTGCTGAAATGGGTGGAATAGGAATACTTTTTGGATTTACAATTGGAATGTTTTTTGGTATTTACTCATATCCTGATCTTCATTATGAATTAATCATTACTCTGTTAGTTATTCTTCTGGTGGGAATAGTTGGTATGGTGGATGATTTGGTAATGTTATCTTCCCGAGAAAAACTTCTTTTGCTTTTTTTAGCAGGATTACCTTTGATTTGGGTGGCACCTCCCGAGGTTGGAATTCTATATCTTATTATGATGCCCATATCTGTTTCCATAGCATCTAATTTAACTAATATGTTGGCTGGATTAAATGGAGTTGAATCTGGATTAGGTGTCATTGCCATGACTTCACTCACGGCTTCTTGTATTATAATGGGAAAATACGATGTTTCCATAATAACTATAGCTATGTTAGGTGCGTTACTAGCATTTTTACTATATAACAAACATCCATCACGTGTTTTCCCAGGTGATGTGGGAACTTTAATAATCGGTGCGTCGATTGCTTCGGTAGCTTTTATTGGTAGGGTTAAAATAATTGCACTTATAGTTTTATTGCCTAATATTATAGATGGTATTTTAAAATTTTACAGTGCCGGGGTGGTCGAAAGACAGAAACATGCACCTACTAAAGTAGGAAAAGATGGAAAGCTATTGGCACCTCCACAAGGATTTAAGTCTTTAATTCGCTGGATATTAAGAAGACCAATGGAAGAAAAAACAGTTGTTATAATTGTATGGTCAATAGGAATATTATTTGGAGCTATAGGCATATTACTTGCATTCATACTTCCTCTAGATCCATTTTAATAATTTAATTCAGCATCCAATTAAACTATTATTTATTATCTTATTTTTTATATTATTAGTTTTTATTATTTTTATTATAAAATTAACAAAATTATAACTTAATTAAGTTAAGAAAAACCAAAAAACTAAACATTTAATTGATAAGCAAGAATATAACTATCCAAAAAATTTCAAATCCAGAGAACAAATCATTTCTGGAAAAAAGATTTAATAACAATTATTAGAAAAAATGGGATGTTAATCAAAAAATAAGGATCTACTAAATAAGGATCTACTCATTGTATAGTGTATTTAAAATATCAATTGCAGCGGATTCCGCCTTTTTATTATCTAATTGTTGGAATTTTTCAACGGCTTTTCTAAAATTTTCAGAAACTCCCTCAATATTGCCTTGAATAAAATTAACGGTTCCTAAAATAATCATAGCACCAGCTAATCCACTTTCATCACCTAAACGTTTGAATATTGATTTAGAATTCTCTAAACATTTTTCTGCTTCATCATATTTCTTTTGTTTTAGATTTTCATTTCCCATTATTAAAAGTAGAGCTGCTTCTCCACTTGTATCACCAATTTCTTTGGATATTCTGAATGCTTGGCTAAGATGAATAAGTGCATCTTTTTCATTGGAGTAAGTTTCATAAATAGAAGCAGATTCCACAAGTTGAACTATATCGTCCAGTTTAGGGCTCATGTTTGATAAATCTGTTTCATGATCGTCTTCTTCAGAAAGTGAACTAGACTTACTTTTCATTTTTTCCAGTTCAGATAATTCAATAGCTTCTTTAATTTTTTCTACTTCTTTTATCTTTTCTTGGAGTTCTTCAACTAATGGAGAGTTGTTTGAGGCATAAATTCGTAGAGATTCATTATAATATTCCAGAGATTTGATTATTTTTCGGGTATTTAAGTAGACATCTCCAATAGAATCCAAAACAAAAGCTTCTAATTCGTCATCTTTTAGATTTATGGACATTCGCAATGCTTTTTCAAAATATTTCAAGGAATTTTCGTATTCTTCTGATTCTAAATAAATGACGCCTACATTAATCAGCACATTAAATTCATCATTTTGTAGCTCATCTAGGCGTTGAAGATAATACTCTAGACTACTTTCTTCTTCCTCTTTCTCGCCCTGGTTCTTGAGAACATCGAATACGCCTAAAACTTGAAGAATCATCTATTTTTCTCCATATGATTTATTTTACAGTAAATTATTATTTTTCCAAAAATTTTCAGAAAATATTAACGGCCGGTAATAAGTTAATTGATATAAATATACTGATTTTTTTAAAAATTAATATTAATTTACATTCAATATTCAGGACATATCGAAATTTATGAATTAAAAAATACTTATGCCTTGATCGTTTATCTCATACTTTGCTTCACTTGACTGATCTTCGGAGCTAATAAATATGTTTTTACCATCCATTCCTACCGTAAAATCTACTAAATCACCTAAAACCTCTTCAGTTTGATGATCAACAGTTCCTTGTGTGTGGGTGATTAATGCAACACCATTAGCTTCTTTTATTCGTTCGATGTATGATTTCAAAACCCTTAAAACTAAATGTTCTGGATTGAAAGCAAACTGAGTTGTTAAAGAATCTAAAATGGATCTAAATTTCGGTGATTTTTGAAATAAAAACCTAGTTCCAATCCCTACTTTAACCATCATATCGGTTGGATTCTGAAGTGAAGAAATTTTATAAGTTGCTGATTCTTCCAGTTTTGCCCCAGACAACTTGGAAATAAGATCTATAATATATAAATTTTGATTTTGAATGTGTGATTGAAGAAACCAGTTAAAATCCATAGTTCTTTGTTGTAGCTGTTTAATTCCATAGTCAGCTGTTATGTAGAGGCATGGCTCGCTTTCCTCTAGTCCGTTGTACATGAATTGGTAGCAGAAAATGGATTTTCCTACTTTAGGGGGTCCATATATGAGGGCTACTGAATCTTCGCTGATTTCTAATCCTTCTTCACCAATTAAAGCGTCGAAACCTGGAATGCCAGATTGATAGTATTTTGTCATTATAACCACGTGTTAAATCTAAACAAATCAACTATTTTAATAGTAGTTATGTTCATAATCAATTTTTACTATGATTGTTTTTTGGAGGCATACTCTACAATGAATGTTGTGTTTATTGGATATTATTTTTATTTATCAGAGGTTCCAATAGAAATACCATTTTCATTCACAGTATAACTAGATTTTTTCTTTCCAACACCAACCATGGCTTCAATTGTTATTTCATCTCCATTAAGATGAATTATGTTATCTACTATAGATTTTAACATTGCTTCGACTTTAGAATCTGCTGATCCTTCAGTATAAGTCACAATTGCAGTCCCTCCTGATTCTTTAATGCGCATTATATATGCGGTTAGGACTCTCACAATTAACATTTCGTCATTGAAAGCCATTAATGTAGTGAGTGAATCGAGGATTGATCTAAAACGTGCTGATTTTTTTGATATAAATCTGGTTCCAACTCCTAATTTAACCATAATGTCTGTGGGATTGTGTACTGAAGATGAAGCATAAGTTGGAGTGTCTATTACTTTGTTACCAGAAACGCTTGATATGGCATCAATTAGATACAAAGTTTCTTCATTGAAATATGTGCTTAATTCCCATCCAAAATCTAAAGTATTTTGTTGTAGTTGTTTTATACCATAGTCTGTGGTGATGTAGAGGCATGGTTCGCTTTCTTTTAGTCCGTTGTACATGAATTGGTAGCAAAATATGGATTTTCCTACTTTAGGAGGCCCATATACTAATGTGACTGTATTTTCTGGAATACCTCCAGTACCATTACTGGAAACCATATCGTCAAAACTTGAAATTCCTGATGGAATACGGGGTATCATTTAATCACCTATTTACTGAATATTTAATGAATTTAAAATAATTATGAATAATTTGAGATTAATCTCCATAAAGAATTTTTAGAAGTGCATCCAATGCGTCTTCTATTCCTTTCTTCTCAGAGATTACTGTGGGTATTATAGGTATACTTTTATCTAATTTCATTTTTTCTCTAATTTCATCTGGTGAAAGTGCACCATCTAAATCCTGTTTATTAGCTACAATTATTTTGGGGATTGATTCTGAGCGAGTCTTCCTAATCATTTCTTTGGCTCGTGCAAAGGTTTGCTCTGCAGTTGAATCAACTAATATAAATGCACCAACGGCTTCTTTAGATAAAACACCTAATATCAAGTCAAATCTCTCTTGACCAGGTGTTCCAAATACATCTGCCAAAAATCCTTTATAATCCACGTGTCCAATATCCATAGCAATTGTGGTCGGAAATGCAGACATGGCTTGCCTATCAACAGAAACAGATTTTTTAGATATGGCCTTGACAAAACTGGATTTTCCGGAGTTATAGGGTCCCGTAACAAGTATTTTAGGAACATAAACCTTTACCCCACCTGGCTGAACTATAAAGAAAAGAACCATAGTATCTGCAGGGCTTGACCATGAGGAATGAGCAACCATAAATCCTTGTCCGATAATTACTCTTTCTTCTATTGTTTTTAAGTCTACAACACAATCCATAGAATCTTTAATTGCATTGATCACATCTTTATCATAGTCCCATTCGGTAAAAACATAAACAAGTGTTGTTTTTGTTTCTTTAGCTTTCTCATTCCATTTTTTGATTAAATCTAACGTGTTTCCATTACTTAAATAATCTATAAGTACAGAAAGATTATTTATAACTCCTATGCCTCCGGCAACATCTTCTATAGCAGCTAAAATAACATTCTCTACTTCAGAATAATCATTAATAGAATATTTACTATCACTTTGTGAACCTAAAAAACTGGAACTACCATCTACAAAAAAAACTTTTTCTTCTTCTAAAAAAGATTCTAAGTCCCAACCATAGGAATTGAATTCATATTGTATTGTTTCAGGTTCTGAAACATTTGTAAAAATAAATGCAGGATCTCCTTCTTCTACCCGACCATTAAGCATTTGATAACCGAATGCTTCACAGTCTACTCCAGGATATGCACAAAACATGATAGATGCATCATCTAAAATTCCACCACCCAGCAAGTCGTCAAGCTTGGGGATGTAGGTTTTTTTCATGTTTACATCTCCTTAAGGATTTCATCGACTTGACTTGCCCGACTTTCCATCTCAAAAAGAATTAATCCTAATTGGGCGTCTGGTTCAGTCAAAGCATTGAATATAGCTTTATCTCCTGCTGGTTTTAAAATAATAATTCCTTTTTCAGTTCTAACAGAAATTTCATTTACAGATCCAGTATTCATTTGACCGGAAGCTGCTTCTGCCGCACCCATAATTGTAGAACATAGTGCGGAAAAAATACGAGCATCTACATCTGGAGGAGCTCTGGAATTAATTAGCAACCCTTCTTTAGATACAATACCACATGCTTTAATCTGTCCCACTTGCATGAAAGCTGAAAGTACATCATCCAGTTTTTCCTTTTTTGTTTTACTCATGCATTCACCCAGTATTTGTATTCCTATTATTATCTTTATGTTTATAATTATATAAAATGAGTAGTTATTTTATGCATTGGAAAATAAATTCTATAAATTAATTTTTATTTTGTATTATTAATAATTATATTAACCTGAGGAATATAAATATTTATCAACAAATTTTTATTTAAAATAATTGAATAATTTAAATCCATTTAATATCAGCCGTGGTGAAAACATATTTTGGGGAAAAAGCAGGGTTATAAATACTATTTGTTAAATTTTCAGTTTTAAAACATATGCTTATGCTTTTTCGGATATTATAATTTATTCTATCTCCTAAGGAATTCTTTTCATTACTATTAAGTGGTTTTGTGCAAGAGACGAAAACCTTTAATTGAATTTTTGTTTTTTTATAATTAATATTATATCCTTGATTTTTGGTTTCAATTTTTACAATTTTTATTGATGAAGGTGAAATTAATGTTGGTTTTTCAGTTTCATAGGTTTTAAATGCTTCTTTAGGATAAATGGCAAAATTATTCATATTTATACCTTCTGAAGCTCCGGATCTAGCTGCACCTAATGCATTACCAAGTTCTTGTTCGGTGTTTATAAAATTAACAATCATTAAGGTTATTATAAATGCCATCCCTACAATCAGCATATATTCTATAGATATATTTCCCTGATTGTCTATAAATTTTGACATGTATATCTCCTCGTTTGTTTTCAAAAAAATTTGTTAATATTCTTCTTTTTAATTTAATGTCTTACTTTTCACATTCTTTTATGATAATGGTCTTTAAATGAAGATTTGAAACATCATTTTGAATTAAATATGATTTTCCAGGATAAAGCTTAACTTGGCTACTACTTTTTGTAATTTCATTTATAATAACTGTAGGATATATCTCTGATTTCCCTTTCAAGCCTTCTATTTCAATATAAACTCCTGAAGAATTTATGGATATGGTATAATCACTTGAATTCCCTATCTTTTCAGGCATTTTAATTTTAAATTCATTTCCTGTGCCTGTTTGAACATTATTTATGGCACTGGCTATTTTTTCAGTTAGTATTCTAGCTTCTGATAGTTTTTCACTTGCATTGGCATGATCTATTCT
>DAWK01000070.1 GCA_002509745.1 Methanobacteriaceae archaeon UBA349
CTGGCAGCACCAGCAGATCCAAAAGCAGATGTAGTTGCACTTCTGGGTGGGTTGACCATACCCAAAGTTAATGTGGATGTTGATAAATTGAATGCAATGATTAATCAAATTCTCCATAAAGATGGGAAAATTATTGGCTTATGCTACATGGACATGTTCAAGGAAGCAGGATGGGAAAATAAGATTGATTTTGATTGTGTAATTAATGGTACTTTGCTTGTTGATGTGTTAAAGTAAATAATAATTCTTATTTTCATAAATCTTTTAAGATGTATTGTGAACCTTATCTTATTTTTGTTGTTGCTTAACAATATTTAAATAAAATCACATATCACTTAAATAATAAATTAATTTAATAAAATCAATTATTTAATTCACTCTAAAATAAGGAATGAACTTTTCATGAACCCTATGTTTGTAGCAGGAATAATGAATCAAAATATCAATGGATTTTATTTTATAAATTCTGGTCTTGAACATGCAGTTCTAGATGTATTAATGATATTGATCACTGATTTAGGGAGTTTTTCAGCATGGATTATAGCATGTTTAATTTTATTTATATTTGGTGGTGAAAAGGCGAAAAAAGTGGCTTTATTAGCCCTGATTGCATTATTTTTAGCTAATGGTTTAGTTGCTCTTTTAAAATATATTGTAGCCGAACCAAGACCTTTTATGGTGTTATCTGATGTGGATTTATTGGTGAATGAAAGTGGAAATTCATTCCCATCTTCTCATTCCGCATCATCATTTGCACCGGCGACAGTAATTGGGTTAAAATATCGTCTTAAGATTAAAAATAAATCTTTTAGTTTATTATATATTTTAATAGCCTTTGCAGCAATAATAGCATTTTCCCGAATTTATATAGGGGTTCATTATCCGTTTGATGTTATTTTCGGAGCTGCTATTGGTGTAATCTGTGCAGGAATAGTTTTGAAATATGAAACATTACTATTATTCAATAAAATAACACAATGCATTGGTTTAGATAGAATTATGGGCTTTAATATACTAAATATTATAAAAAATAAGCGAGGCAAATTATGGAAAATCAAGAAATGAAAGAAATAGTATACCAATATTTTAAAGCTTACAGTGAATTTGATGTCCAGAAGATGGGTTCTTTTCTTCATGACGATGTAGAATTTAAAAATATTTCTAATGGTGAGGTAACACTGGCTTTAAATGGTAAAACTGCTTTTATTAATCAGGCCAAACATGCTGTAAACTTATTTGAAAAAAGAAAAATTAAAGTAAAATCTTTTACATTTGAAGATGAATTTTTAGATGTTAAACTGGACTTTATGGGTATTCTCGCAGTTGATGTTCCAGAAGACCATAAAAAAGGAGATAAAATAGAAATGGAAGGTAGATCTCGTTTAAAATTCAGTTCAGATAAAATTATTTCTATTGAGGATATAAACTAATTTATCTTATATTCTTACCTTTAAATCCCTTATTAATTTTAACTATAATCTGTTTGCATTGATTTACTTACTTAAAACGGTTTTTTACATTGATTTACTTTTAACAGTCATAATCTTAATTAACTAATATTAATTAAACTCAAATTATAGTTGTTATGACAATTGTTGCATAGACAACTATAAATATGATAATTCATATCTTAAAATATAGATTAAATATGGCCTAGTACTTTAGAATATTCCTTTTTATTTAGAATTTAACATAATATAAGAAAGAATAAGCTTATTTATTTAATTTTAACTTCTGGTCTATTGTTTTAACAAAGGAGATTAAAATAAGTGCAACACATAAAAAATTTGACGGAAACTCAAATATCAAACATTCCACTTGCTGGATACATATCCATAATTCACAGAACACATATGATGCACTTAAATCATGAAATGAAAGATTTAAACATCACTGCGGGGCAGTTTCCATTTCTTATGGATTTATATCGTAAAGAAGGAATCACCCAGGATGATATGGCTGTTCATTTCCACATAGACAAAGGAACTGTGGCCCGTGCCTTGAAGAAAATGGAAGATAACGAAATAATTTATCGACAAATAGACCCCAAAAACAGAAGAAGGCATCTAATCTTTTTAACTCAAAAAGGAAAAAAAGCAGTCTGCAAAATAAAGGATATTGATAAAGAATGGGAAAATAGGGTTTTGGATGGCCTTTCAACTTCAGAACGAGAAGAATTGCTCAGAATTCTAAAAGAACTAGCAGTAAAAAGTATGAAAAATGCCAGAGAAAATGGAGTTAACTATCATGAATGCTAATAATAAGAAAAAAGAAAATGCCGGGGTGGCCAGTAGAATTTCATTAATTACAGGAGACCCTAAAAAAGCTATCAGAACTCTTTCTGTCCCTATGGTTATTTCCATGTTACTTATTATGGCCTATAATCTAGCGGACAGTATATGGGTGGCGGGACTAGGATCAGATTCTCTGGCCGCATTAGGATTTATAACTCCTTTATTTATGATAATTATTGGTTTGGGTAATGGTCTTGGTGCAGGGGCTAATTCCCTTATAGCCAGATCTATAGGTGCCAAGGATAAAAAAAGAGCAGATAATGCTGCTATGCACTCCATCCTGATTACTGTGGTAATTTCTATTGTGGTGCCGGTGGTTTTACTGATTTCATTAAAGGATATTCTATTGATAATGGGGGCTGGATCTACAGCTGATCTAGCAGTTCAATATGGTCAGATTGTATTTGGTGGGATGATATTTTTAATATTTTCCAGTGTTGCAGCTAGTATACTAAGATCTGAAGGTGATGTAAATCGGGCCATGTACGCCATGGTTGCTACAGCAGTACTCAATATAATCATTGACCCGATTTTCATATATTATATGGGTTGGGGAATAGCTGGAGCGGCATGGGCTACACTACTTTCTTCTGCTATTTCCAGTTTCTTAATTCTATACTGGTTAGTGATTAAGAAGAATACTTACATCACATTATCCTTGAAAAAATTTAAATTCAGTCCCAAAATCGTCAAAGATTTATTGAGGGTGGGGTTACCGGCAAGTGCGGAAACTCTGGTTATGTCAATTTTATCCATAATTCTCAATGCCATGTTAGTAATAGCTGCCGGAACCGATGCAGTGGCGGCTTATACTGCTGGATGGAGAGTGGTTATGATGGCTTTGATTCCTCCAATAGGAATTGGTACCGCAGCAATTACAGTTGCTGGTGCTGCTTATGGTGCTAAAAAATTTAAAAATTTATCAATAGCATTTAATTATTCAATTAAACTGGGTATAGGGATAGGTCTAATCATAGGAATTATAAGTTATATATTTGCACCTAGTATTGCCACAATATTCACTTATTCTCCTCAAAGTGCCCACTTAGCTCCAACTATAGCAGAATTCTTAAGAGTAATGTGTCTCTTCTATATTACAGTACCTTTAGGAATTCTGGCCAGTTCAGTATTCCAGGCCATGGGAAAGGGTTTAACTTCCTTGATTTTAACTGTAATTAGAGAGGTTGCTTTTGTATCTATACTCGCATATTTATTCACATTTGTGTTCAATATGGGAGAACAAGGTGTATGGTGGGGTATTGTGATTGGTGGTGGTATGGGTTGTGTATTTGCATATATATGGGCTATGATGTTCATTAAACGGTTGAAAAAGAACTATGTACCAACCACTGATTAATAGATTCAATACAAAAACTCCAAGTTAATGGATACATGAATACTTAAGTTAAAATCATGATTCAAAAGATAAAATCATATTTTACTGAAAGTATAGGTAAGGATTATGAAATTGAATGGTAAAACCTTACCTTTTTGTTTTTTTTAAGAGTAAATGAGCTATTCTAAATCACAAAAGAATGATTGAAACTACTTTTTTTAATTGATTAAAAAATTATATTTAATATAAAATAACTTTTATTCAGATTCAACATCAACAAGTTTTTTAATATGTTCTATTGAATTTTCCACAGAATTTGGATCTATTTCCATATTAAATACGCCTTTAGAACAAACTTCAACACAGCGACCACAGCATCTGCATTTTTCAATATCTATTACTGCTTTTTCATTTTCCATGGTGATAGCATCCACAAAGCATATGTTATCACCACATTTTCCACATCCTATGCATAAATCTTGATTAAATTTTATCCTTGCACCGATCATAGGTGCAAAACTTTTCCCCATATTTTCCGGAAGATCCGGAGCCATTTTCCACAGACAACAACAAGGACAGCAGTTACATATGGTTAAAAGATCTTCTTTGGGGCCAGTATTTAACCAGAAACTATCTAATTTATTTCGACCAACTATATGTACCAAACCTGCTTTTTGACATTTATCAACGTGTTCCATAGCTTCTTGTGGTGTAACGGGTTTCCCTAATTTAGGAGAAATTTTCTTACTTCCTTTTCCCAGAAATAGACATCCTAAATTGTGGGGATAATCATTACAATCACTACAAACTCGGCATATGCAAGAATTCATAATAAAATGATACTTTGAATTCATTATCATTTCCTTTAAAATCTGGCTGGGAAGTACGGTATCTTCCTGAGAAACATCTATATCTTTATTGATTTCAATTTCTTCGATTTTATGAGATGAATTAATGGTTCCGTCTCTAGGCAAGACCAATAAATCGTCACCCTCAAAAAATAATTTATTCACCATCCCGGCCAGCGGGGGTACTTTTTTACATGCTTTGGCCAGCAAAAAACGGGTTTTAAATGTATTTTTAATGATAAGGATACTGAAATCTGAAAATGTGATTCGAGACATATCATTTCTCCATGTATTATAAAATAAGTAAATTATTCTTAAATTAATTTTGATGATTTTATTTGGTATTATAATTAGAATTCTTGTTATTTAATCAAATTCCATGGATTTTCATAATGAGGTTTTTGGGTATGAATTTTTTCTATTAATTCTGTATCAAAAATATCTTTACTCTCTAAATTAGAGTCTAAATAATTTAAATCTTTTAATATGGGCAGAAATTTCAGGGTTGAATTAATATACTCTTCAGGAAGACTGGAACAGTATTTTGGTGAAATTTTGAATGCATTTAGAGCAAATAAATTATTTTCTAATCCTAATTCTGCACTGGCAATTTTTGATGTTTTTGTTGGAAATTCTCGAATCATATTACAGATATTTTCGTGAACCATTAAAAATTCCTTTACAAATTCCATCTTTTCACCTAATATCTCTTCTCTTATACTAATCCCATAACTGGGGTTGTAATGCCATAGCTGTTCTGGAGGAATTATAACTTTGCTTGAAGCTATTGATGATGCTGCCACGGCCATAGCAGGAGTTCCCACACCAGCATCTATTTCTCCATCTTCTAGTGCATATGGAATTAAATCAGCCCAACCATAGTTTTTGATTTTAATATCATGATTTCCCACTATTTCTTTAATAATAACATCATGTATACAACCTCTGGATGGAACACCAATAGTTTTTCCAACAAATTGTGAAATTATTTCATTAATATCTTTTTTAGAAGTATAAGATTCATATTTTTCCGAGGCTACCATAACGGTTCCTTCCACATGCCCCCCGGCTATACACTTTAGACCTATACCTTTATTTATTCCAATCATGACTGGAGGAAGACCTATATATCCTAAATCTATTTTTCCAGAATAAAACCCGTCTATCATAGCTGGCCCTGTTGCATAGAGTTGCCAATCTATTTTTTCTCCACATATTTTTTTATTTAAATTTTTTATAATGAGTGAGGTGTGGTATATTGTGGATAGATACCCAATTTTCACCTTAACCACCGGCAATGGTTTGGAATATCACTACTTGATCTCCATCTTCTAAAAGACATTCCTTGAATTTTGCTGATTTAAGGGTCTCTCCATTAATCAATATCTTCATATAATCTTTAATATTCCTTTCTTTATCAAATAGGGCATCTTTGAATTTATAATCGTAATTACTGGCTAATATTTCTAAAAAATCTTCTAAATTACCATTATACTCCATTTCTTTTTCTTTTTCTCCACTTATTTCTCTAAAATTTCCTAAAAACTTGATTTTTACCATTATATTATCTCCTAAAAATTTTTAAAATTAAAATATTAAAATCAATTTTATTTAACAAATAATTCAAAAACTATTATTTTTTATATTTTTTTAACAATTGTTAACTTTGAAATTATATTTATATCTTTGCCTTAAATGTCTTTATATCTAAAAATAAAATTATTACCGAATATTTTTAAAATAAATAGTATTGAGTTCATATATTAATTAACAATAGATAACTTATCCAAACATATTTATTATAACAATAGTTATAATTAAATCAGGTGATAAAATGGTATTAAACGATGAATTAAAAGAAGCTATAGAAAAAAATTTAGTATTTTTAGCAACTGCCAGTATCCAAGGAGTTCCTAATGTAGTTCCTATTGGGTTTGCCAGGCCAATTGATGATAAGACCATTCTCATTGCAGATAACTATATGAACAAAACCCGAAAAAATCTGGATGAAAATCCTAAATTATCTCTCATTGTATCTGATGCTAAAACATTCCCATATCAAGTCAAAGGAACTGTAGAAATTTTTGAATCTGGAGAGTACTTTGATCAAGTAGTGGACTGGGCCCAGAATGTAATGACGGAACTCCAACCAAAATCTGCTATTCTATTTAAGGTCGAGGAAGTATTTTCAGTTAGACCGGGGCCTGAAGCGGGTAAAAAACTATAAAAAACATTTAATTGGATTACTATTTTTATTTAATTTTTTTATTTTAAGTAAATGTTATGAGTAATTCTAAAAATAACTTCATGTGATAAAATGAGTATAAAAGTTGCCGTTGCCAGCACTGATGGTAAATATATCAACCAGCATTTTGGAAAGGCCGATAAGTTTCTTATATTTGAAATTAATGGACCTGGAGATTATAAATTTGTAGAATTGAGGGAAACTGAGCCTTCCTGTGGTAAATATGTTCAAAATAGAGAATGTGAATCATTTGATATTACATCTTTACTTACTGATTGTAAAGCAGTTATTGTAAGTCAGATAGGTCCTGGTGCTTCTCAAAGATTAATCAGTAAAGGAATTATTCCATTTATGCAGCCCAGCTTTATTGAGGAAGCTTTAGAGAAATTAAGTCATCATCTTGATAAACTTTGAGTTGAATTAATTATTTATAAAGAAAATATTTATTTTTCTTTTTTAGGCTTTTGGAGTGTTGTTGCAATTTTTAATGTTTTGAAAAGTTTTAAAGTGTTATTATTATTATTTATTCATTTTCCATAATTATTTATGTGATAATACAAAAGAATTATAACAATTGTTATATAACTATGGTTATATATAATTAAATTTATAAAATATAAAATAGGTGAAAAGATGGTAAAAATTCCAGAACTAAAAAGAGGAATAGCTAATGATATCACAGAAACCATTGGAAATACTCCACTGGTAAGATTGAATAAATTAACAGAAGGACTTAAAGCTGACGTAGTAGTAAAACTCGAGTCATTCAACCCAATAAGTAGTGTAAAAGATAGAATTGGTGTAGCTTTAATTGAGTATGGTGAAGAACAGGGCCTGATTAAAGAGGATTCTGTACTTATTGAACCTACCAGTGGAAATACGGGGATTGCCCTAGGATTTGTAGCTGCAGCTAAAGGATACAGATTAATATTAACTATGCCTGATACAATGTCATTAGAGCGAAGAAAACTTCTGGCAGTATTTGGGGCAGAAATTGTTTTAACTCCTGGAGCAGAGGGAATGCCTGGAGCAATAGCTAAAGCAGAACAGTTGGCCAAAGAAATACCAAATGCAGTTTTACCACAACAATTTAAAAACCCCGCCAATCCTAAAATCCACCGAGAAACCACTGCAGAAGAAATCTGGAGAGACACAGAAGGAAAAGCAGACATCATTGTTGCAGGTGTAGGTACTGGGGGCACTATTACTGGTGTAGCTGAAGTATTAAAAGAAAGGAAACCTGAATTTAAAGCAGTGGCTGTAGAACCTGAAACTTCTCAGGTACTGGCTACGGGTGTAAAAGGACCACACAAAATTCAAGGTATTGGGGCGGGATTTGTTCCTGAGATTCTCAGAACTGATTTAATTGATGAAATTATTCCAGTTAAAGATGAAGATGCTGCTTCAACTTTATTGCGACTTGCACGTGAAGAGGGAATTCTTGCAGGTATTTCATCGGGTGCTGCCACTTGGGCGGCTATTGAACTGGCTAAGCGAAAAGAAA
>DAWK01000076.1 GCA_002509745.1 Methanobacteriaceae archaeon UBA349
GCCTATTATATTAGTGTGGAAAAGGGCATAGATCCGGATAAACCAAAGAATTTGGCCAAGTGTGTTACTGTGGAGTAAATTCAAAAGATTGATTTTCGCCATATCCTGTTTTAGGTTTAGCTTCCGTTGGAGCAGGATTTTGAAGTAAAAAGAAAAATAAAGTGTATTATTGTACATTAAATTGAGTGTATAAGAGATAGAACTATCTCTGGAAGTGCCGACTAATATTCTCACAATTCCTTGGGATTTACTTTGATGATGTGTTATCTCTTATGATATGGTTGGGTTTAATATTTTTAGAATTATAATTGAGTGAAATACTAAAATAATTAGTTATAATTAGAATTTTAATTAGGTTTTTAAAAAATTTAAATTTAAATTGAAGATTAAAATGAATTAAGACTTCTGATATTTATGAATTAAATTTTTGAAAATTTCTTGAAATTTATTTTTTTGGCTTTTTTTAGTGTATTCACCAGATATTTCCTTGCATTTTTTGGAAATTTTCTCTTTTTGACATTTTTCTAATGCATAAAAATTCATTATTTTTTTTGATATAGTAAAATAATCATTATTATCAAGAATCAGAAATTCTAAATGATTATTTTCCAAAATATCGCATTGTCCAGTCATTTTTGTGATAAGAGGTATCAAACCTGCCGACATAGCTTCAAATATAACAACTGGGCATGGATCAAATTCAGCAGGATGAACATACAAAGAACATTTTTTAAAGAATTTTTCAGGATTTGGAGTATATCCTATCTTATGAAGCCAATTAAAATCCTCCCTGATAACATTTCCACATGATCCCACCAGATAAAGATTTAAATTAGCATTTTGATTATTAAGATATTTTACAGCTTCAACTAAATTGTTAAATCGTTTATCAGAAACTCGCTCATCTCCAATGAATAGAATATTTTTACTATTAAGTGGGGATTGAGTTTCAAAATTCACATTCACTCCAAATGAATTTACTACATGTATTTTTTCTTCTGGGAATTGTTTCAAAACCAATCTTTTATTTAGTTCTGATATTGCAATAATATCATCTACAAATTTGATTAAAATCTTCATAAGATTTTTTTTCAAAAATGAGGTCCTATGTATGAGATAAAAGAATTTATCAGCGTTTAATAATACTATTTTAGTTTTTGGATGTTTAATTTTTTTTAAAGCTGCCATAGGGAGGCCAGATCCACCTTCTGAAAAAATGATATCATATTTTTCATTGTCTTCAAAAATAGATCTGATGAAAATTTTTATTATCTGATTTCTATTATTTCCATAAAATTTCCAATCTTGGGTTATGGTTTCAGCAAATGCGGCATGAACTGCATGAGGTCCTTGATGAATAAATTGTATTTTCATTTTTTTAACATCTCAATTATTCTTATTTCGCCGAATAAATTGTTTTTAATTTTAATAGGTCTTATTTCTATTCCTATTCTAGGTAAAAATCCTATTACCTCACCGTCATTAAATGTTTCTTTTTTTATAATAAATTTATTTTTTATCATATATTTGAAAATCCAGCTAAAAATAGGAGTTTTATGGTCTATTATGCTTTCTGGTTGAAACCAATTAAGTTTTCCCAATAATAGATAAAAAATTCTATTTTGAATAGTCTCAACATTAGGAGAAGTTATAATTGCAATTCCATTATCATTTAAAATTCTATGTATTTCATCCAGAAAAAACCAGGGATTAGTTAAGTGTTCTAGTGTTTCTACAGAAATAACATAATCAAAACTATTTGATTCAAAAGGAAGGGTTAAATTCGCATCGATTTCTAAACAACTAATATCTTCTGGCTTGAAACAAGAGGAATTTAAATCTGCTGCAATTACATCAAATCCCATATTTTTTAAATTAAAACTGATATTTCCATGCCCTGCAGCAATGTCTAATACTTTGCCACGTTTTTTATTTTTCATTAAGTCAATGACAGTTGAATGAGTTCCTTTTGCAGCTTTTTCTTCCATATGCATAAAATCACTTTAAGTTATTTGATAAATTTTTTGCTAAAATGTTCCAGTCAAATTTTTTAATTGACTTATTTAATTTATTTTGATCAAAATCAGAGTTCATAGCTTCTAACAACTTAATTGAAATATCACTTATTTTATCAAAGAAAAAAGAGTTGTTCAGATTAATTCGCTTGACTTCTTCTAAATTGGATGATACTACTTTTATATTGGCTGCAGCATATTCAAAATACTTTATGGGACTAGCTGCATCAGTATATTTACATTTTTTAAAAGGAAGTAACCCTATATCAAATGTTTTGGTTATTGAAGGTATTTCAGATGAGTTAACCATTCCAGTGAATATCAAACGGTCATTATCTTTATAATTCTTCTTTAAAAAATCAACTTCTGGCCCAATTCCCACGATTACAATTGCTCCATTTTGCTCTTTTAAAAAATTATTAACATTTACAACTGTATTATTCAGATTTGACCATTCACCAAAATATCCTACATAACCTAAAACTACATCATACTCATTTAAATTGAATTTATCAATATATTTATCGACATTGGTTCTTTCATATTTTTTTAGATCTACTCCATTTGGTAAAACTACTGATTCACGACAAAGATTTTTATAATCCTCCTCAAGAACTGATGATACAAAAAAAGTCTTATTGGAATTTTTTAATTGTTTAGTTGTGGCTTTATTTACACGACCCACTCTCCCAATAATTTTTTGAGAAATGTGGGCATTTTTAAAAAATGATAAATGATCATCTACCATGTCATAGAATACCGGCACATCATCAAATGATGGAACAAAATCAAATATGAATGACTCTGAGAATATTGCATCAATATTATATTCATTAATAATTTCTTTCAGTTGGTTTTTAAAGGATTTATTGTTAAAAGGTGGGAAAATCCATTGTCTGGATACATGGTGGACAAATAAATTTTTTTCAACTTTTTGAGTAAACTTTTCTCTTGATTTTAAAACATTTTTGGAAATTGTTTCAAATTTTAAAGGATATGGCATAGTCCAAGTTACTAAATGAACTTCGTGATTATTTTTAAGATGATTTATAAAATATTCCGCCCTAGTGGGGATGTTTGTCCATACAGAATGTGGGATAATTATAATTTTCATTGTAATTTAGTCCTGAAAAAAATATTTCAAATTCAATTCATTATCCAAAATATATTATTAATATTTTGTTTTAATTCCAATTCTTCCAGTATAATCCACCCTATTAAGTAAAATTTTAACTTTATTTTCTTCAATATAATTATCTACAGCTTCTTTAGATCCTTGCCAATGACCATAATCATCTATTATTAAAACACCATTCTTTGAAAGCAGAGGAAATAAATGAATAAGTTCATGATAAGTAGATTCATACCAATCTGTATCTAGTCTTAATATTGAAATTTTTTCTGGAATTTTGTTAGGGATAGTATTTTCAACTTTTCCTTTTATGTAAATTATATTTTCATCAGGATATTTTGTTGACTGCATGTTATTTTTTACTTCTGCTAATGAAGCATAGTCCCATTTATTATGGTTATCTCTTTCCATTTTTTTCCATTTTTTAATTGACTGACTTCCTTCAAAATCAACGTCTTTTTCAGTGGGTTCACTCATTCCAGAATAAGTATCATACAAATAGATTTTTCTGTCCATGGATTGCATTTTCATCATAGTTAAAGCACAAACCATTGAACTTCCACCTCTCCAAACACCACATTCTACAATGTCACCAGGAATATTGTTATTTAATACATATTCCGTAGATTTATAAAGAGAGTACATCCTCTCTGGTGAAGTCATGGTGTAATTTTTACATTTGAAAAAAATATCTTTAAATGATGGTTCCATATCTGAATATAGTCCTTCAGAAGAGGCTTTAATTAATTTATTGCCAATAACACGAAAAACTTTTTGTTTAATAGTTAACATTATATCACCTTAAAGTATAATTACAAGTCAATAATTAAACTTATTGAATTTACCGATTATTAAATTAACCATAGTGGATATTTTTTATCTATATTTAGTTGGTAATATGAGTATATTAAATCCCTTAACCCCTCAAAAAAAGGCCATAGACATTATCAATTACTATTTCCAAAAAGAAAGAGAGAATGATCCTTTGGCCAGGAATCATGCCCAGAAAGAATTATTAAAACTTTTAATAAAAACAAAAGACGGGTCTTATACCTTAAAATCAAACGAATTTCAGGGAA
>DAWK01000045.1 GCA_002509745.1 Methanobacteriaceae archaeon UBA349
TAACCCTATTTGGTCTCCAGATTCATCTATAACATCTTTTCCAAGTAATTCATCTGATATTTTCATTTTTTAACTCCTAAATTACAATTCCAATTTTTATTTGACAAAGCCTTTAACTTCTAATATTATATATGTTTAGGGTTAGTGTTAAACCCTATGTATTTGAAAATAGTTACTATTAAATATTTCTATTTTTGAATGGAAATTGGCTAATTTGAATTTATGAGAAATACAAAACAAATTAAAATAGAATTATAATAAATATAAAAAATCAAAGATTATGGTGACCCGGTTAGAATATAATAAAATAAAGAAAAAATCCCCAATTAAGATGTTTTTTTAGATTAAAAATACATGAAGACGGGAAAGCTGACATGAACATAAATTATCAGAATATAATGAAAATGCCTATATCAATCTAAAAACTGAAGGAAATCAGAACAGAATATGGGGATTATATATAATTCGAGAATAATTGGTTGTACCATATATTATTAAATTGAAGAATCAGTATATTCGGACCCTAAGTTCGTTAAACGATTCTATAACGAAGTTGGTCAAAAATTCCTTAATTTTTTCTTATAAAAATAGAATTATTCTCATTATAAATATCAAACATTATTATCTTCATTTTCATTCTCAGGATTTGATTTTGATTTACATCGCTCTAATTCAAATTTAAGCTGATTTAATTTATTTTTATAATTATCAACTTCTTTTTTAAGTAAGAAATTGCGAATACCCAGGTAAAGTACCGCTAAACAAAGCACAGCTAAAATCACCAGTAAAAAGCTAATAGTGATACTCGCTGCAAAAGTCTGCCAAAATAAACTGAAAGAATAAATCCCATAAATTATCGCAGCAAAAATACAAAATACTGCCGTTATAATCAAAATAATCTTTATCATCTTTAGGGGTGGAACATTCATAATAACACATTTTATTTATATGTTTAATTTTGATTTATATTTTATGATTTATGATTAAATCCAAATAACTGGTTAATTTTTAAATATAATATAAATTAAGTCTTCATTTGATTAATTTATGCAAGACTAAGGAAAGATTAGGGTGTAAATGTGGAATAAATACTTTTAATATATTCCCTTAATTTAAGTTAGAAGTTAAAAAAATATATGGTTTATTTGAAAATTAAATAATCATTAAAGATTATTTAAAGTTTATTTGTAATTATCTAAGAAATTTAACATCAATAAAAAAAAAAGCGATAGAATAATAAATTTTAAGAGTATTAGGACTTAATATATAATCTATAACGCTAGAGAAATGATGGAATGAATTATTATGAGAACAATTTTAAAAGTATTTTTACTGTTAATGCTAGTGGTGGCTAGTGGGGCCACGGCCTTATTTTATGGATTAAATCAAACTACAGAGTTTAATGGGAATTATAACATACTGCTATTAGCTGTTGATACCACAGAAAACCAGGGAACAGAAGGTCTGGGGGCCTGTGATATGGCCTATGTCCTTAATATAGTAAATGGTAGTGTAAAAGATATAACTCCTATTTACCCCGGTGGAATGACTAGTCCTACTTACACTGAACCCTCGCAATTAGGTTCTGGTATGTTGTTACTTCACGATTCCTTGTATGGCGTAAATAACACCTTCGGTGCAGAAAGGGCTCAGGAAATAGTGGAATATAATAAAGGACTTAAAACCAATGCCGTGGTTATGATAACTCCTGATGCAGTAGATGCACTTTTAACTGCCGTGGGACCTATAGAAATAAATGGTGCCCCAATGAATGTTAATGATTCTCTGGGTTATATTAGAGATATGACCGAAACTGACACCAGTACTGAAAATAGAGGTAATGCTACATCTGAACTGATGGAACCAATTATAAAAGCTGCTAAAAATAATCCTGCTACTTATATTAATCTGGCCAAAGTTGCAATTGAACAATATAATAAAGGAAATATTCGAGTAGTTCCCGCTAGCTTAATTACAAAATTTACAGTTTCCATGGGACTTAATTCATTGCTAGGGAGGTAGTTAAAGAAGTAAAATCATTTTATTTTTTTTATAAAATTATAATTAGAATCATTAAAATAAATTTTATGTAAAAAAATAAACTGAAAATATTAAAAAATCAGAAATAATTATAAAAATAAAAAAAAGAATTCAGATTAATGAGTAATTTGAATTCTTTCTAATTCTTCTTTTTTAAATAGACTTAAACTCCAGCCCCGCCAGTAATAGAACCTGTGTTCATTTCCAGCATTAAAGGTTTAGGTAGTTCAATGTCAATAGTTTCTCGAATAACATCTTCTACCGTTTCCACAAGTATGAACTCGATTTCTGCTTTAACATCATCCGGTACATCATCCAAGTCTTTTTTATTGTCAATTGGTAGAATTATCCGGTTAATTCCAGCACGATGGGCAGCCAAAACCTTTTCTTTAATTCCACCCACTGGTAAGACTGCGCCTCTTAAAGAGATCTCACCAGTCATGGCCAGCTTCGGATCAACCTCATGGTTGGTCACTAAAGAAGCTATAGTGGTCAGTAAAGCTACACCTGCAGAAGGACCATCTTTAGGAATGGCACCAGATGGAACGTGGATGTGAAGATCCTTTTTATCGAATTCAACCGCCTTCAAATTAATGGCCAGACGGGAACGGATTAAACTCTGGGAAATCTTTGCAGATTCCTTCATTACATCACCTAATTGACCCGTGAGAGTTAATTTACCTTTACCTGGCATGAATGCCCCTTCAATGAAGAGAATATCCCCACCAACCGGAGTCCAGGCCAGGCCAGTGACTACTCCTGGAGGATTAATTTTACCAGCTTGATGATACTGAGTCAATTCATGACCTAATACGTCATAGAGCATGTCTTCATTAACCACATAGGGTAATTCATCCTTACCTGAAACTACTTTTTCAGAGGCGACACGGGCCACTGCAGATAACTGACGTTTAAGGCCCCTTACACCTGCTTCACGAGTATATTTCTCAATTATGGTTTTTAATGCCTCATCTGTAATTTGAAGTTGATTCTCATCTAAACCGTGTTCTTCTAAGACTTCCGCCATAACATGGTTTTTACCTATAT
>DAWK01000016.1 GCA_002509745.1 Methanobacteriaceae archaeon UBA349
AAGTAATCATTGATTTCAGTAAATCTAGTGTTAGGGATCATTCTGCCATAGAAGCTTTAAATTACATGACTGAAAAATATGCAAAATGTGGAAAAACTGTTCATCTCAAGCATTTAAGTGAAGATTGCCGTATATTACTGGATAATGCATCGAATATAATTGATGTAAATCACTGGGAAGATCCTCATTATAAGATTGCAGATGATCAATTAGAATAAAATAATCAAAAGATTTTGGATAATAGGCTTTTTAATGACTCCAAAACCTTTTATATTTATATTTAAAAAAATACTTCAATAAATTATTTAGTAAAATGATTATAAAATAGAAGAAAAATATTAAAAAAAATAATAAATTTATATTGCTTTCCCATCTCGGCAGTAGTAACCCATTGGCTTTCCACTCATTAAGTCATTTTCTTTGAAAACAAGGCATTCCCCACATTTACATTCTTCATGGAAGTATAAATCATCGCAAGTGGTTTTGCCTGTAGCACAATACATACCTGGAATGTCTGAAGGTTCAATAACAATGGCACTGTCAATGTCTTCCGCCATTTTCTCTTGAATTACTTTCATTTTTATTTTAACACATTCACTATTGCTTTGAACAAGGCAACTTTTACAAAGACACTTTTCTACATTTTCCATGTTAAATTCTACTTTAGCCATAATTTAACAACTCCTGTAAATATAATATTAGATTTTTTTATTATAACTAATTATTTATTAAATCCCAAAAAACTTACCTTATTTCAAGAAAAAGTCGTTCATATAAATATTGAAGAAATAAAACAACCTTTAAAAAAAGCACATTATGGCTATTTTAATTGTTTATAACCTTAATGATAATAATAAGAAAGTAAAAATATTCAGGAAATTAACGCCATCCCAAACTTTCCATAAGATTTTTTCCTAAAAGATCCTCCAGAGCTTTAAATTCTTCAAATTCAC
The DNA here is from genome assembly GCA_002509745.1 of Methanobacteriaceae archaeon UBA349. Lineage (GTDB taxonomy): Archaea > Methanobacteriota > Methanobacteria > Methanobacteriales > Methanobacteriaceae > UBA349. The sequence goes on from DAWK01000016.1 coordinate 954, forward strand.
TTTTAAAGAATGTTTTACAATCTACAATTGTTTATCTTCACCATGGAAAAGACCATACATGTTGCTAATCAACATTCTTAACAATTAGTTTTTGGAAGGCGGTTGTAAATATTTAGAGCACTATTTTAGAAGTTTTTCAGTTATATCCTCGCTATTTTTGCGCATTTATGGAGGATTATAAATCCTTAGCTACTTTATTTTTCTTTTCTATTAATTTAGCATTCAATTTGTCGAATTTATTTTTTATGTGGATATATCCTTTTTTATCGAAGGGACATTCTTCTATACAGAATGTACAGCCTTCACTACAACCTATACAAAGATTTTGCACAAATTCTGTTTCTTTTTCTCCACAACAACTTTCTTTTTCTATTAAAGCCTTTTCAGGGCAAGCTTTTACACAGTTACTGCATTTTTTACAGTAATCTGCTATCCATGTATGTTCATCATATTTTTGAATGGGTAAATTTTTTATATTAACTAATATTGCAGCTATTTTTTGTCTTGGACCCAATTCTGGTGTTATTAAAAGGCCACTTTTTCCTATTAATCCTAAACCTGCTTTTTCTGCTAGCGGTGAGAAGTTTACTATGCTTTCATATGGGTGAGCAGTTTGAGTAGCAAAACCATTTTCTCGTAAATAATCAGAGAGTTTATAAGTCATATTACCAAGTTTTGCATAGGCTAAGTCATTTAATCGCTGTGCTTCGGCACCAGGTTCAGTTTCAATAATTTGTTTATCCATTTCCATGGTTATTACAATGGCATTTGTGTAAAGCAGAGGCTCATTGGTAAGTATTAATTCTGCAGGAACTTGTGTATATCCAATGCTTTTAACACCTATTGAATGAGCATATTTCTCAAATTTTTCTATGAATCCATCTTCTGCTATTACTTTAACATCTTTTGGATTATCTACAAGTGATTCATCGGGATATTCTACGCTCCCATATCCACAACCACAACCACAGCCGGAATCTTCTTTTGAGTCATTGGAGTTATCTTGATGTAATCCATTAATACCATTATTTTTTCCACAACATCCATTTTCATTATTTTCCATAATTTAACCTCATAATCGCCATATTTATGTAATTAACATTAAATTCGCTGATTTTTTAATTTAAACCATTTTAATCAATTTTTAGTGCATTTAACTTTTCTATTATCTTTGAATCGGAAAGACTATAATGTATCCATACTCCTTCTTTACGCCACTTTAAAAATCCAACTGTCTTTAAAATGTTTAAATGATGGGATATGGTGGGTTGTGGTTTTTCAAGAGCAGTGATTATCTCACAAGCACATAATTCACCATATTCCAGTAGGTAAAGTATTTTTAGTCTTGTTGGATCAGATATGGCCTTTATAACTTCTGATTGTTTATATAATGTTTCATCATCGGGTATGTTTGAAATAATATTTTTCAAATTATCAATCTGTTTGCAACTGGGTCTTTCACCTGTTTGGCATCCTTTCATGAAATTCATTATGTATCACAATATATTTAAATATATGGATATATTAATATGGTTACAATGAAAAATGAAACCAAGCATGATAAAGAAACTGTTTTGTTTATATGCACGCATAATTCGGCCAGATCTCAAATGGCTGAAGGAATTTTAAATTCTTTAAATGGTGAATGTTACTATGCTCACAGTGCAGGAACTAATCCTGGTATTTTGAATCCGTATGCAATCAAAGCACTAATGGAAATCGGTATTGATATTTCAAATCACAAATCTAAGAGCATTAAAGAATTTGAAGGAGTGGAGTTTGATAGGGTGATAACTGTTTGTGGTGGAGAAGGTGAAGCTTGTCCTTTTTTTCCTGGTGGAAAAGAATATATCCATAAATCATTTGAAGACCCTAATGACGTTACAGGAACTGGAAAAGATAAACTAGATGCTTTCAGA
>DAWK01000177.1 GCA_002509745.1 Methanobacteriaceae archaeon UBA349
ACACTCCAATTAGCTTTGATAAATTATATTCATTAATTTTAATGTTTTAAATTATAAACTTAAATTATGGTTGTGTTGAATAATTAGTTTATAGTTCTTTCTTATTTATAAAAAATATGATTTTTAGAATATATACTCGGAATTTATTAAAATTAATTTTTAGTAGTCAAAAATAAGAAAAAAGCAAAATTAGATGTTTAATTAAAAATTATTTAATGAAATTTTATGAATTCATTTTTTCATAACCGGGAACTGTACCTCAGTTAGGAGTTCGCTTTCATCGACATCATTGGGATCATTGAAGTAAACTTCAGTAATAGGCCCTATAATGTTGTAACCATTTGAAATTGCATATTCTGCAACTGCCATAATTACTGGCCCTACTTCAGTATAAGGACCTTTATGCATGGCTGCAACTACCATATGTTCGGTTATTGTCTTAGATTTTATTTTTTCATCTTCAGGTATACTTCCTGCAACTGAAAAACCTATTTCATATATTAATTCTTCTTCAGGAACTTCTTCTGGGCTGTTGTAGTAGGTTCCATACACTAGATCAGTCATTTCCAGGCCTTTATCCATTACCCACATTCCCAATTCCTGCATATAATCTGGAATTTTTAGATAACTGCCTTTACATTCTATATATACTACTGTGGCCGCTTCAAATTTTTTTTCTATTATATCCATTCGAAAAACCTCCTCTGATAATTCTATTAATAAATAAATTTTGTAACTGGTTATTAATTATTGTATCATTAGGTACTAAATTATTCATCTATTATTCATCCATATTCATACTTAACCATCACATTTTTAACTTCAGTTTATTGCTCAAATCACTGGAAACTGGACTTCGGTTAGCAATTCTTCTGCTGAAGCCATTTCTGGGCTGTTTAAATATATTTCTTTGACGGGACCCACTATTTTTAGATTATTCTGGATTGTGTATTCGTATAAATCCACATAAACTGATGATGCTTCACCATACGGGCCTTTAAATACAGTGGAAACTACTTGATGTTCAGAAATTGTCTGGAGGTGCACTTCTTCGTTATTTAGATTTTGAGGATTATCTTCATCTATTTTTTCTTCAAACCCCGCTCCTACTTCCCATTCTAATTCACCAGGATCTACTTCTAAAGGAGAATTATAATACATTCCATAGACTGGATACTTTGGTTCTAGGCCATTTTTTACTAACCATTCAATTACAGCCACTAAACAGCCTGGAATTTTGTCATAACTTCCAATTTGATAAATAAATGCTACTTGATGCTCTGGAACTGTTTTTTTCTCTATTTTCATTGCAGGACTCCCTATTTTAGTTATAATAGATTGTAAATTTTCTAATTAATATTTTAATATTGATTATATGAACTATTTTGTGGAAGAGTGTATGAAAAGTATTTCAGGTAAGTATTCTATTTCAAAATTTTTAAAAAATAAATATAAATATAAATACTAAACTGACTAATCAATCTATATAAATTTTAAATGAATTATCATATAAGGTGAAAATTTGAAGGAAAAAGAGCTGCAGATATTAAATGCATCATTAAAACTATTTGTAAAGCATGGATTTCATGGAACATCCACTGCAGAGATAGCTAAATCTGCAGGAGTGGCTACAGGAACATTATTTCACTATTTTAAAACCAAAGAAGAGTTAATCAATAGATTATATTTGTATGCTAAAGAGTCCATGCTGGGTGAAATCAGCGGCCACTACAATATTGAAAAATCATTTAAGGAAAATATAAAATATTTGTGGATATCCCTGGTTGATTTCGGAATAAAAAAACCAGAAATGTTTCAATTTATTCTCAGTTTCCATTGTTCTCCATACATAACTTCTTTAACAAAAGAAGAGATTGAAAATCGCTTAGAGATGGCCCTGGAAGCATATGCAGTGGGCTTGAAAAAACAAGAAATTAAAAATATCCCTTATGAATTGATTGTGGACTTTTTATGGGGCAGTATCGTGGCCACGGTGGGCCATATTGAAAACTATCCAGAAAAAGCCGGTGACAAAATTAAAGAACAGGCTTTTGATTTGTTCTGGGATGGAATTTCTCAATAAGTGAATTCTTGCCATGTTTGGTGGCAATAAATTTTATTAAGATTCAGCAAATTGTATTGAAATTTTAAAACGGATTTTTTAATAATTAAGATAATAAATGAGGTGTTATATTGCAAAAAAGAACTGTTAAAAAGACAGGAGATGAATTATCAGCACTTGGTTTCGGTGCCATGCGATTACCCACCAAAAACGGGATGATTGACAAACAAATGGCCAAAGAGCAAATTTATTATGCTATTGATCATGGAGTAAACTTTATTGACACTGCAGTGCCCTATCATGGGGGTGGCAGTGAACCTTTCCTAGGTGAAATCCTTGCAGGGCAATATAGGGATAAAGTTAAAATTTCCACAAAAATGCCTCAATGGTCAGTAAAAAAATACGAAGACATGGAAAAACATCTTAATCAACAGCTTAAAAATCTACAAATGGATTGTATTGATTATTATTTTATTCACAGCCTGGGAAAAAGTAGTTTTGAGAGAATAGAAAAATTAGGGCTTCTAAAATTTTTGTATAAGGCCAAAAAAGACGGTAAAATAAAATACACTGGGTTTTCTTTCCATGACACTAGGGATGCTTTTAAACCAATAGTGGATGCTTATGATTGGGATGCCTGCATGTTGCAGTTCAATTACGTGGATGAGAACAGTCAGGCCGGTATTGATGGGGCGGAATATGCTCATTCAAAAGGCATGGCTGTAATTGCCATGGAACCACTTAAAGGTGGAAAGTTAGCGGGAGATATGCCTTTGAAAGCAGCCGAAATATGGGATAAATCTGAAATTAATAGGACACCTGCTGATTGGGCCTTTAGATGGGTTCTCAATCACCCAGAAATTACTTGTGTGATTTCGGGAATGAATAGTATGGATCAGGTAAAGGAGAATCTAGAAATTGCTAATTATACGGTGCCTGATTCTCTTACCCACAACGAATTGGAACTTTACACCCAAGTAAAACAGGTTTTTACAGACTTGATGAAGATTAACTGCACCACCTGTGGTTATTGTTTGCCCTGTCCGGCGGGTGTTGATATTCCTGGATGTTTTGACCTTTACAACGATAAATATCTTTTCAAGGACCGCACTGCAGGAGTTACTTATATTCTAAGGATGGGTGGAATTTTCAATGATGGTCAATCACATGCCGGATTATGTAATGGCTGTGGAAAATGCTTAAGGGCTTGTCCTCAAAAATTAGAAATCCCTGAGCTTTTAAATGAAGTTTCTAATGATTTAGGTGGACGAGGATTTAATTTAAAGGTGAAATTAATGGGATCTGTGGGAATGCCTATTATGAATGGTTTTCTTTCATTGAGGAATAAATTTTCGGGATCATCAAAACAGAAGAATTGATTATTTAATTTTTATTTTCCCATTTCTTTTTCCAATTATTTTTATTCTTTTTTTTAATTAATTCTGAATTTTAAATAAAGTTTAAAATTAAATTTTTTCCATAAGTTTAGAATAGAATAATAAATAGATTAATTTTTGAAAAAATAATAAAATCAGATTAATATCAATAAATTTAGACGCCGAGACTGGGATTTGAACCCAGGGAGAGCGAATGCTCACAGGATTTCGAATCCTGCGCCTTACCCGACTAGACTATCTCGGCATGTAAAATAGATAATTCAATATTAATCTTCTTTTTATTAAATACTTATGGTAAATCAATTAATTAGGAATTAAATTAAAATAACTATCTTTAAAAAATTAATAAATCTTCCTGTTATAAATTCACAAATTTATTCCTTAATTCCAGTAATTATCGTAATATTCTATTCAACAAATATATAACAGAACTGCGATGTCATTTTCTCCAATAATGATTTTATATTCAATATTTCATTAAATAATTTATTTACAATAATTTATTTAGTAACAAAATTCAAAATATTATATATTGATATATTCATTATCATTAATTCGATCATAATTAATCCTCAGAAGGTTTTAAAATGTTGGATAAACACAAATCCCCGGAAGTACTCATGGAAGAATTGAATAAATTAAATGATATTTTAAAATTTAACAAAGAATCTACAAAAAACCTCATTGAAAACGAGCGGATTTTATCCCAAACTGCTTTAGAATTGGTAGATTTACCTCCCAGTGCTGATGTCTATGAATTCATAGCAAAAAAATTGTATGAATTAATTGAAAACTCTATTATTTCCATTAGTATTTATGATGCTCCCTCAGACAATTTTCAGATGCAATCAGTTGTGGGTTTAAATGAAAAATTGAAAAAATTTTCGGAAAAAATTTTGGGTATAAGTCTATCTAACGTAACGATTCCACTCAGTTCCTTAAATAAAACTCTGGATAAAGAATCGGAGAAAGCAATCTTGAATGGTAAAATTATTAAAATGGAAAATGGATTGTATCAAGTATTATCTGCAACATTTCCAAAAAAA
>DAWK01000186.1:0-7422 GCA_002509745.1 Methanobacteriaceae archaeon UBA349
TCTCTATTTCTGGAGAAATGTTCCTATTTTTCAGGATTTTACAAGCTATAGGAAACGCAATGGTATTCGCCAATTTAAATGCTATGATATCATCAGCATTTCCAGTAAATGAAAGAGGCCGGGCCTTTGGACTTACATCGATGGGTGTATTTGTAGGGCTAATAGTTGGACCAATACTTGGAGGAGCTATCACAGAAATTGTAGGATGGAGAACCTTATTCTATTTAGACACTATAATAGGAATAATGGCAGTTTATGCTATCACACGTTTTAAATACGACTGGGTAGATACAAAAGGAGAGAAATTAGACATTTTAGGGTCATTTCTGCTAGGTATGTCTCTTATATTCATAATTTATGCTTTTTCAGATTTAACCCAAAAGTACGGCCTATTTCTTTTAATTGCGGGAATAATTGGACTTTCATTATTTTATTTAGTGGAAAAAAGAGTTGATTTTCCTTTGATTAATTTAGGTTTATTTAATAGTAAAAGTTTTACCTTTGGAAACATCACTGCATTTATAAATTACGGTGCATTTGTATCGGTAGGGTTTATTCTAAGCCTATATTTACAATATTTAAAAGGTTATAGTCCTCTTACGGCAGGCCTAATAGTTTCTATTCAATCAATTATGATGGTCATTGTATCTCCTTTTGCAGGAAGATTATCAGATAAAATCGATCCGGGAAGTGTTTCAACTGTCGGGATGGTGTTAACAACCATTGGCGTAGCACTTATGACATTAATTAATTTTGAAAATGCTCCATATCTAGGAGGAGTATCGCTTATTATTTTTGGAGCAGGTATAGGTTTATTCTATTCTTCAAATACCAAGGTGGTTATGAGTGCGGTGGATAAAAAATATTTTGGAGTTGCAAGCGCTACATTAAGTGATATTAGATCCATTGGACAGATATTTGGGATGGGCATAGTAATGTTAATTATTTCTGCTATTTTAGGAAATGTGCAAATTTTGCCTTCTAATTATCCAGAACTAATTATAAGCCTTAGAATTTCATTAGTTGCTATCGCTGTTTTAAGTGCTATTGGAATTTTCACATCAATATTTAAAGATTAAAAAATAATTTTCTTATACATACTTCTTGTTTTTTTGATTCTAATTATTATTATTATTATTATTAATTTCCAATTTTTAATTATTCAAATGCCCTAGGAATTAATTATTTTCTTAAGTATGCTTTCAATGACCATTTTTTATTATGAACTGTAATTATAATTGTAATAATAAAAAATAATAATTATTATATCAAAAAAAGAAAATTATAAAAATTTCCCTATATTCTCTCTCAAAAGTTTATTCACCAACTTACCATCGGCCTTACCCTTCAGCTCTTTCATGGCCATGCCCATTAATGGGCCCATGGCGCCCATGCCTCTTTCTTTTATCATGTTTTCATTTTTAGCAACTATATTTTCTATTATTTTAGCTGCATCGTCTTCAGAGAGCATGATTAGGTTTAGAGATTGGGCAGCTTTTAGGGGTGTAACATGCTTATCTGCTACATAGCCTATTATGTCGGAGAGAGCATCTTTAGATACTTTATCTTCTTCTAAAAGTTTTAGAACCTCTTTAATTACTTCCAAATCGAGATTGTCAATGTCATGACCATCTCTTTTAAGTTCTTTTAGTGAATAAGCCAGTAGTGATGCCACCACGATTTTATCCACATCCATTTCACTTAAAATCTCTTCAAAATCATCTGCCTGATTTCTTCTGACTAATTGGCCAGCTAGATCTTCACTAAGGCTATATTCTTTAATTATCCTTTCTTTTTTCTCTTGGGGGAGTTCTGGAAGATTTGATTTGATTTTTTTGACATAGTCTCGTTCTATAGGAAATAGTGGAATGTCAGTTTCCAGATACATTCTGCTGGAGGTAGGTAGTGGCCTTAAGAATTCAGAATTACCATCAGGAAGTGCTTTCCGGGTCTCTTCTACTACACCATCTAAGGCCATTTTAGCTCTTCTTTGCACTTCTTCTAAAGCAGCAATAGCAATGTAATTTTCATGAGCCACGATAATTACTGCATCATCTGCTCCGGCTTGGGTGAATTCTCTCAGTTTACTAACTTCTTCTGCGGTTATTCCATATGCTGGAAGCTCATCGGTGTGGAATATCCCTGAAACTCCTAATTTTTTAGCATAACTGGAGATTTCTGTTCCGAGTCTCCGGCCAGGCTGTAATTCCACTCCCACCAGACCATTGAATCCTTTCAATTTTATGGCCATTACACTTGGTGCGCTGGCAATGATTTTGGAAGTAGTATCCTTGAATAATTCATTAATATCATATATGGTGTCTGGAACATTAGCACTGCGCTTTTTAAGTTCTTCTCTAATTTCTACCAGTTTTATCTGACGTTTAACTTCTCTTTCCACCATTTCTGGCATTAAATCCAGGTCCTGCACACCTTTTATTTCTACTCGAGCCCCTTCTTTAATGGAAATATTCAAGTCTTGTCTGATAGTTCCCAGGCCTCTTTTTACTCGAGTACTCCTTAAAACCTGACCTAATTGGTAGGCTACTTCTTTTACCTGGTCTGGATGGTGGATGGATGGGTCGGTGGTGATTTCTACTAAAGGAATTCCTAAACGGTCTAATCTGAATGTTACACCGTCTGCTGTGTTTTCTATTCTTCGGGCAGCATCTTCTTCTAGACAGAGGTTTTCTATTTTTACTTTTCCATAGGGGGTTTCTAGTAAACCATCGGTGGCCACCAATCCGGTTCTTTGAAATCCTCCGGTGTTACTACCATCAATTACCTGTTTTCGCATGGTATGGAATTCATCCACAATTCTCATGTTTAAAAGAGAGGCAATGATGGAGGCCAGCTCTAAAGCTTCTTCATTTAGGGGATGTGGTGGTTCTTCATCAGCTTCTACCAGGCAAGTCTCCTGTGAATAAGCCTGATACTTAAATCTCAATTTCCGGCGGGCCTCTTCAAAGGCAGCCCTATCAATTTTTCCCAGTTCACTTTGTGTGGGTCTTAAGTTCCGGAATATTTCATATTCTGATTCTTTATCAGTTAAATTGCAACTGCATGGGCAGAATAGTTTGCTTTTACTGTCTAGCTGTTGATGTATTTCTAACCCCATTTTAAGTCCAAGTTTGTCCCAGTCCATTAAATCACCGTGTAAAAATTGTTTTTAAGTGAATCAATTTATAATATTGATTTTATTTAATATAGAATTCAAAGAGAATAATTTAAATTCTATAAATATTTTTTAAGTATTTTTTCAAATTATTTTATCATCTAGACCAAAAAATAATCCAGAGAAGATTTCTCTTCCATTTCTCCAGCTATATTGGTAGTCATTATTTTTTTGACTTCTTTTAGATCATCACTTTGACCTAAGGCCCATATTAACTTCACAAAAGCTGTCTCAGGCAACATATCTCCACCAGGAATTACACCTGCATTTAAAAGTCTCCGGCCAGTACTGTAAACATTCATATTTACTTTTCCATAAATGCACTGGGAGGTCATGACTACGGGGACATCCTTATCCGCGGCTCTTTCCATAGCCGGTACCATGTGGTCGGGACAGTGGCCTAGGCCAGTTCCTTCAATCAGAATTCCCTTAACTCCTTTATCAAGATGATAATCAATAATATCAGTTTCTATTCCGGGAAAACTCTTAATAAATGCCACATTAGGTTCTATATTATCATTTATTTTTAATTCCTGCTCGCCCCTCTTTTTATAGCTTTTTTCCACATCTAATATTTGGAGGGCCCCTTCTTCTATCTGGGCTAGGGGTTTTGTATTTATACTGCGGAAAGTGTCCCGTCGAGAGGTGTGCATTTTCCGGACCTTGGTTCCGCGGTGCAAATAACAAGCAGAATCATCGCTGGTGGCATGCATACAAACAGTTACTTCGGCCAGGTCAGATCGAGCTGCGGCTACTGAGTTTATAAGATTTAAAAAGGCATCGGAGGATGGACGGTCCGAACTACGTTGTGCTCCGGTTAATACAATAGGTACTGGTGTTTCTAATATAAAACTCAATGCTGAAGCAGTATAATGCATGGTGTCAGTCCCATGGGCCACTACTACTCCATCGGAACCATCATTTATTTCATCGGCAATAGAATGGGCGGCTTTTACCCAATATTCGGGCTTCATATTCTCACTTAGAATATTGAATATGGCACTTCCTTTAATATTGGCCTGCTCTAAAAGTTCAGGATTTGCTCTTAAAAGATCATCTGCAGTAAATGCAGGGTGAACCGCACCGGTTTTATAATCAATTATAGAAGCAACAGTTCCACCAGTGGATATAATTGAAATATCTTTTTTATTTTGATCTTTTTCAACATCTAATGATGGTAATTCTATTTTAGGCCGGTTACCTTTTTCTAATATTTCAATTTCTACTTGAGATATTTCTACTCCCATATTGTAACCGCTGTCCATTTTTAGAACGATATGCTGGTCATCAGAGTCATCTGTACGGTCTAAAATCATTCCTTGGTATGAAATGTCGGGTTTTGTTATTTTTACGATGTCTCCTACAGAAACACCAGATGAATCCAGTAATTTTTTGGCCGATCCTTTATAATTCATAAAATTCCTCTTTATTATTCTATATGTTTATAATCCATGATGATTTTAAAATATTAAGATTTAAATATAAGATTATTTTTACAATTTAGAATTTTCTATTAGTAAAACTATCTATTGTAAGTTTATAATTCTTTTTACATAACCAATAGCAAATTTATTAAAAATGGTGGATTAATCAAAATAAAATAAAATAAAAATATAAAAATTAGAAAATAATTCTGACATAATATAGACAAATACCTATCTCGTTAATATATCAAAATTATTCCAATTTAATGTTCTCTTCAGCCCATCTGGCCCCGGCTTCCAGTATTTCCAGGTTTATATCTACCAATTTTGGTTTTCCTGAGAATGTGTGGGCCACAGCCGCTTTAAATGATTCTTTATCTAGTTCAGTGTATCCCAGATGCATTAGAACTCCCAGCATAACGGTATTGGCTGCTCTTTTAACTCCCATACTTTTTGCTATTCTCATAGCAGGTACTGGAATTGTTTTAACGCCTTTTGAGCCTTCATATTCTCCAGATGCCGATTCATAGATTATGGTTCCTCCCGGGAGTATATCTGGCCCAAATTCGTCCAGCGATGGCTTATTAAAGGCTACCATTATTTCATTCCTTTTAACTGCCGGCGAACCAATAATATCGCCTGAAATAACCACCACGCAACTAGATGTCCCTCCTCTCTGTTCTGGTCCATAAGAAGGATACCAGGAAACATGGCGCTGTTCAGTACAGGCGGCCTGGGCTAAGGTAAGGCCCATACTTAGAACACCTTGTCCTCCAAATCCTGCTATTTTAATGAACTTCTCTTTGAATTCAGGATCATCAACAGGGTCCGGGTTACTGTCATCAGCCAGATGGAAGATTTCATCCAGTGATTCTTTAGAAAAGTCACTTTCATCCCGGTGTAGTGTAATTGCTTCTTTGCTTTTGTCCCGGAATTTATTCAGAGGAAACTCTTTTTCCATTTCTTCATTTATGAATTTCTCAGCAGCGACAGCATCCTGTCTGAGATTGGTAGGGCACGGGGATAAGACTTCTACAAAGGCATAGCCTTTACCATCTCTTTGAATTTCCAGTGCTTTTTTAACTGCAGTTTTTGCTTTTCTTATATGCTTAATATCTGAAACTGAGACTCTTTCAATATATACTGGGGCCTGAAGATTATCTAAAAGCTCACACATGTGTAAAGGATATCCTGTATAAAGGGGATCTCTTCCCTGAGGACAAGTTACTGTCACTTCACCTAAAAGAGTAGTAGGGGCCATTTGACCTCCAGTCATCCCATAAACGCTGTTATTTACAAAGAAAACTGCCAGTTTTTCTCCACGATTCGCGGCCTGTATGGTTTCATTCAGACCGATGGAAGCTAAATCTCCGTCTCCTTGATAAAGCATGACTATGGCATCATCTTCTGCTCTAGAAATACCGGTTCCCACAGCAGGTGCTCTTCCATGAGCCACCTGAACATTTCCACAGTCAAAATAATAATAGGCAAAAACCGCACAACCTACGGGACTGATCATAACTGCTCTTTCTTGGATGCCTAATTCATCCATAGCCTCTCCAATAAGTTTATGAAGAATACCGTGGCCACATCCGGCACAGTAATGGGTTGCGGTGGGTGCACTTCCTCCCTTTCGCTCAAAAACGTCATAAAGGGAATCTGGTTTTTTTAATATTTTCTCATCCATTTCTTCTTTTATTTCTTCCATATTGGAATTTATTTTTGAATTAGCAGGTTTAGGGTTCATTTAGATGCCTCCTGCAATTTTTCTTATTTTAGCCACTAAATCGTCCAGTTCTATGAGATTTCCGCCCATTCGATTAACCAGTTCCACGTCATGGCACTTTATGGCCATTTTTATGTCTTCTATCATCTGACCATTGCTCATTTCCACAGATACAAATTTACACCCGTTTTCCTGGTCCAGCTGAGCTAATCTTTCATCAGGGAATGGGAATAATGTAATGGGCCTTAAAAGACCGACCTTTATTCCCTCTGAACGTGCAATTTCCACAGCACTTCTACAAATTCTACTACTTATTCCATAGGATATCAGGACAATTTCTGCATCTTCCGTGTAATATTCTTCGTATTCCACTTCATTTTCCTTTATTTTCTGGTATTTTTCCTGCAAATAGAAGTTAAATTCTTCTAATTGATTAAAATCAAGGAATATGGAAGTTGCCAAGTTGTTCATAGTTTCTTTATTCCCACAGACTGCTCGGGAGGTATCTATGGTGGGTTTAAATGCATTTTCTGGATAATGCAATGGTTCTGCCATCTGACCTAGCACACCGTCGGCCATTACTACCACTGGATTCAGGTACTTATCTGCCAGTTCAAAGGCTTTTATAGTAAGGTCACACATTTCCTGNNTTTGATTATAATCTCCTTGTTCTGGTCCAATATTACCTAAACCTGGCCCAGCCCTCATAACATTGACAATAACTGCAGGCAGTTCAGTTCCAGCTAAGAATGATATTCCTTCTTGTTTAAGACTTATCCCTGGTCCTGAAGAGGCGGTCATTACTCGGTGACCAGCAGATGCTCCACCATAAACCATATTTATGGCAGCTTCTTCTGATTCAGCCTGTACAAATTTTCTCCCAACCATAGGAAAATATTTAGATGCTTCATGCAAGATTTCACTGGCGGGAGTAATTGGGTATCCAAAATAACAATCGCAACCAGCATACATGGCCCCTATAATCACAGCAGTATTTCCCTTTACCATTTGAGTGGCCATTTATTCTGCCTCCGTTAGATTCGATTCATTTGATTTTTCTAAGCTTTTAGACTTGCTCTGCTTTTTTGGAATATGTA
>DAWK01000186.1:7623-8174 GCA_002509745.1 Methanobacteriaceae archaeon UBA349
AATTCAATATTTTTTGATTTTTATTAACTAAAAAATATAAAATGTTTTAATAATAAATGAAATTAATGAATTTTAATCATTTTGATCTTCACTTCTAATCTCGACCCTTCTAATTTTACCACTTATTGTTTTTGGGAGTTCTTCTACAAATTCCACAATTCGGGGGTATTTATATGGGGCAGTAACATTTTTAACGTGGGTTTGAATTTCTTTTTTTAGCTCTTCAGATGCTTCATAACCTTTGGTAAGTACCACAGTAGCTTTTACTACTTGGCCACGAACTGGATCAGGATACCCGGTTATTGCACATTCTAGGACTGATGGGTGAGATATAACAGCACTTTCTACTTCAAAAGGCCCAATTCTATACCCTGAACTTTTTATCATGTCATCTGTTCGACCAATGAACCAGAAATAGTCATCTTCGTCCATCCAGGCAGTATCTCCAGTATGATAGTGGTCCCCATACCAGACTTCGCTAGTTTTTTCGGGGTTTAGATAATAACCTCCAAAAAGACCAATTGGTTTTCCCTGGCTGGTGTTCATTACCA
>DAWK01000120.1 GCA_002509745.1 Methanobacteriaceae archaeon UBA349
AAAATAAATAATCTAAGTTTTAAAAAAAATAAAAAACTAATATGAATTTAGGTAGGAATTTATATTAGAATACTTTACCTAATTTCAATAATGCCTTTGGAGATACCTTAATTAATTTTTTAACCAATTCAGCAGTACTAATTTTTTCAAAATCGCTGTCTTTAAAGGTATCAGCTATGGAGTTAAGCTCATCATCATTTAAAGTCATCATATAATCTTTGACTTTGAGATATTTATTTATAGAGTCTCCAATTTCAGCCCGACAAGTTGTTTCATATTCTTTAAGTTTATTTTCAGATAAATCTCCTTCATTAATGGCCTCAGCAGCGACTTTACCAGCAATCATTCCACCAGTCATTCCACTGATAATTCCACCACCAGTTAAAGGATTTACCTGTCCTGCTGCATCTCCAACAACCATTAAGTTATCAGTGACCAATTTTTTAGGCATCCCACCAACAGGATCTCCACCAATGTTTAATTCAACAGGTTGAGCATTTTGAGTGGCCGGGCAATTTTTAACAAAGTCCAAAAGATGATCATAAGCAGTTTTATCAGTATTAGTTGTTAAAACACCCAGACCGACATTGGCTATATCGTCACCTTTAGGGAAAATCCAGGCATATCCACCCGGGGCCACACTACCAAAGTAAAACTCAATACAGTTATTATCTTCCATTTCCACTCCAGCCATTTCAAACTGAGCCGCAGATTCCATATCTTTAGGTTTTACTGCAGTTTTTAGGCCAGCCCATCGAGCTACCCTGGATTCAGGACCATCAGCAGCTATGATAATTTTTGCTTGAATCTGGAATTTTTCACCCATGCATTCGGCATCTACTAAAAATCCTTCTTCAACTCTTTCCATGGAAGTAGCGAGAGTTTTGATTTTAATTTCAGCACCAGCACGTCCAGCATCCATGGCCATGTATTTATCAAAAACTTTTCTCTCTAAAATGCAACCTGCTTCCGGCAAGTCCACTTTATCAGAAGTTAGCCATACATTAGTTCCATCAGGAGATATTAAACGCACACCATCTAATTGTCTAGTTATCCATCTAGGATTATGTTCAATTCCTAATGATTCTAATCCACCATTGGATACTCCTTCAGCACATCTTTTTGGTGCTCCTATTTCTGATTTTTTATCCATTAATAAGACCTTTGCTCCACCACTGGCTGCGTGTTTAGCAGCAGTAGATCCAGCAGGTCCGGCACCTATAACTAATACATCAGTTTCAATAACCATCATAACACCTTAATTATTCCTTTTCCAGCGCCTTCACCGGGCAAACCTGGACACAAAGGCTACACTCTTTGCATTGGTCTTCATTAAATTTCAAAGTTAGTTCCCTAACTTCGATTAAGTTGCGGGGGCAAACTCCTGCACATTCCCCACAATACATACACCATTCCTTGACAATCATCTTATCTTACCTTTTAAAATTATTTATAAGTTTAATTATTATAGATTATTAGTCTTTGAGTATTTTAATATATTATCTTTACTATTAATTGCAAAATTATCATAGATATAAACCTAGATATATGCAGTTTACTATTAATATTTTTAAATTAATTTAATAGATTAATAAAATAATAATCATAATTTATTAGATTTAGCAAATAATTAGCAAATTTTATTCTACCAAAAACTAAATTTATTAAAATTTCTATTTAGTTCAATTTATATTAGATTTTTAGGTATTTATTCATTTCCATTAATAATCATGTTTTTATAGTGTAGTAATTACACAATAAGCATTTAATATCTAATTAAATCATGAAAAAAGTTATCCTTAAATAAAATAGTTTATTTCATTTAAAAATAATGATATAAGAGTAATTATATAATATTAACAATGATAATTGTGTATTAAATAGAATACTGATTCGGTGAGTTCTATGGAAAAAAAAGAGACTGATATTAACGAGAATATAGAAGAGGAAATTAAAGAAGAAAATACCGATAATAAATCAGAAGATAACGAAAAAATAAATGCTGAGAAATTATTGAATGATATAATCAGCGACATTCAAAATAAAGCTGGAGAATTTGGAAAAACTATCTCTGATTATAAAACTGCCCTTCAAAAACCACTTACAGATGTTATAGAAACAAAAACTAGTTTAATAATAACATTTGATTTGCCGGGAGTTAATAAAGATGATATCGATCTGGGAATATCAGAAGACAGTATTGAAATAAAAGTTCTCTTTGAAGAAGAAAATAACAATGAAAACACCAAATATCTTCAAAAAGAAAGAAGCCATGGAAAGCTTCTGCGATCAATAACTCTACCTATGAACATAAAGACTGAAGAAGTTAAAGCAACTTTTAAGGATTCCGTTTTAACTGTTGAAATGCCTAAAATGGATAAAGAAGTCCATAAAGTAGATATTATTTAAATTAAATAAATATAATTGTATTAT
Source organism: Methanobacteriaceae archaeon UBA349 (assembly GCA_002509745.1). GTDB lineage: Archaea > Methanobacteriota > Methanobacteria > Methanobacteriales > Methanobacteriaceae > UBA349. The sequence goes on from DAWK01000120.1 coordinate 2,434, forward strand.
TATTAATTATTATTTTGAAATATTTTTAAATTTTTTTTAATTAATCTAAATTTTTTTATCCATTTTTTAACAAAAAATTCGAAATTAAATTATTATACTCTATTCATATTCTATAATTTCATTTTTTCACAATAGTATTTAAAAAAAACAGAACATTTATATGTATGCAAGTGCATACTTGCAAAAATGGATAATACGGAAGATAAAATACTGGATGCAACCATCAAACTCCTAGATGAGGTGGGATGGGACGGTGCCACAACCAAAAGAATAGCTGCTGAAGCCGGGGTAAATGAAGTAACCTTGTTTAGAAAATTTAAAACTAAAAACCTCATGCTTGAAGCTGCAAAGAATAGAAGTGCTGGTAAATTTCTTAATGAGCTCGAAGAGCTTCTAAAAATCGATCCTGAAAGTGACATTCAAACTTATCTAAGAACTATCTGGAAAAATTCTTCAAAAATGATCGATAAAAGAACTAACTTAATACGGATCTCCATGGAAGAAGTAAGGGGAGTTCCATTCGAAAATAAAGTATTGCCCAAAATTTCAAAAATGGTGCTAGATAATTTGACAGGTTATTTCAAAGATCAAATGGTTAAAGGAACTATGCGTAATATCGACCCGGAAGTGGCCGCTTTGAATTTTTTCAGTATTGTTTTCCAAATGAATATGATGTGGAAAGTTTATGGACAAAATCCACCAGTAGAAGATGAAAGATGCTTGGAAAGCTTCCTGGACATATTCATGAACGGTATTTTAGTAAATAAATAGAAAATATCTATAATATCTGATAATAATCTATTATTTATAATAATTTTTAAGGAATTTTTTACAATTCACTATTAATTAATGCATTTAGTATTGAATAGCATTTTAGAATTAGGAATGATTTTGAATGATAAAAGGCGCAAGAGAAATATTTAAAAATGATATGAAAACTATTAAAAATAACCCGGCCGTCGTGCTGGTTATTTTCATAATTATTTGTATACCCTCACTTTATGCATTACTTAATGTTCAGGCCACATGGGATCCCTATGCTAGAACGGCAAATATCGAAGTAGCAGTAGTTAATGATGATTTGGGTTATACTACCAACGGAACCCATTATAATATAGGAAATATTTTAGTAGATGAATTAAAAGATAACAAAAATTTCAGCTGGAGGTTTGTTGGTAAAAAAACTGCATTAAATGGAGTTAAAAATGGAGACTATTACGCAGCCCTAATAATACCCTCTAATTTCAGTGAAAACTTACTTTCAATTGAAACCACAACACCCCAACCCGCTCAAATAGAATATATAGTTAATGATAAGTTGAATCCAGTTGCACCTCGACTTACCAGTGTTGGAGCAGATGCTGTACAAACAAAAATCAATAATGAAATAGTTAAAACCGTTGATGGAATTATTTTTGGTCAGCTCAGTGATGTGGGATCACTGGTTAAAGATAATAAAGCTCAATTCCTTAAATTAAAAGCATTTGTAAATGAATTAAATGGAAAATTAGGCGAGATATATTCCACCCTGGGGGAAGCAAATAACGTCATGAGTACGGTTAATGAAATCTGGCCTAAAATTAGTGCTGCTTTACCAGAAATACAAACTTATTCCAATAATGTGCGTGGAAAATACGACACATTATATAATCAAGTAACATCAGATCCTGCCAAGGCACTAACTACTGTTCAGGACATGGAAACAAAGGTTAGTACCACCATCACTGGCCTAAAATACGTTGATGCTATATTAACCAGTTTAAACAATGCTACAGGCGATGGTAATTTAAAACCAGTTATTGGTCAAATTGAAGACGATATAAACAAAGCAAATCAAGTTTTTGGCATTTTAAAAAGTGTTGAATCCGATATAAAAGATGGTAAAAATCCTCAAGGGAAATTAACTAAATTAAAAACTTTAATTGATGAAATGGATGATGGAGTAAATTATCTGGTTAAAAATAAAGCCAGTATAAATAAGAAAATTAATGATGCAACAGCTAAATTAAGTTTAGTTAACTCAAAATGGCCTATAGTTAAACAATCTATTCCCATAGCTGCAGCAAAACTTAACTCCATTAATGAAGATGATTTAAACAAATTAATCGCATTTTCAGATACGAATCAAAGCGATGTGGCTAATTACTTTGAAAGCCCGGTACAACTGGAAAAGAAACATATATATCCTGTTGATACTTATGGATCTGCACTGGCTCCATTCTATATATCTATCTCATTATGGATAGGATGTCTTATAGCCGTGGCCATGATAAGCATGAGATTTAGGTCAATTAAAAAATATAATGCTGAAAGTGTTTATATAGGAAGAATGGGACTATTCTTGTTAATAGCTTTATTACAATCAATTTTAGTAATATTGGGTTCCTTATTCTTGCATATACAAATAACCTCAGCATTACTATTCACCTTAACCACATTATTTGTTGGTTTATGCTTTATGATAGTGGTGTACTCCTTAACATCCGCCTTTGGAAATGCCGGAAAAGCTATGGTAGTGGTGATACTGGTTCTACAGATTACAGCAACCGGAGGTATTTTCCCGGTGGAGATTCTCCCACCATTCTTCCAGGCCATAAATCCATATTTACCATTGACTTATTCCATTGGTGCACTCCGGGAAGTAGTTGCCGGAGTTATATGGAGTACTTACTGGTACAATATGATAGCACTGGCACTATTCCCCGTTTTAACATTTGTTCTGACCTTATTGATCAAAGAAAAAATGGATAAACGTGCCCAACTGTTAGAAGAGAAATTGAAGAAAAGTGGTTTATTCTAAAATTAATAATTAGAATATCCACATAAATCTATTTTTTTATATTATTTTTTAAATTATGTCTATTGATAAAAAAATCAATTTTCAAATATTTTTTAAAATTTGCATTTAAACCATTAATTTCTTTAAAAATGAATAAAATCAAGGATATTCTATTCCTAATTTTATTCTTTAAGGAAAATTGTTGCTTTTTAAAAAACTATTTGTAATTTTCAAATGATTAAAAATAATACCTATTTTAAACATATCATATTCCAGTGATTCAATTGGAGATTGAAAGAAAAATAATAAACTGTGAAGATTTTAAAGTACCATGCGCAATTTTAAAACCAACAAAGTATGTAGGAGCTGCCGTGGTGGTTCATGGATATGGTGGTTTTAAAGAAGAAACTTTAGGGCTGGCCTGGCGCATAGCAGAACAAGGATTCATTACCGGAGCTATAGATCTTAGAGGCCATGGCGAACATCCACTGGATCTTGATGAAAATATATTGTTAGACTTGGAAGCTTCTATTTCTTATTTTAGACAATTCGGAAAAGTCACAGCGATAGGGCATTCATTAGGTGGCCGCCTTTCACTTATAAGTAGTGCGGATTATGCCATTGGAATTGCTCCCGCATTAGATAAAACCTACAGTCCCCAAACTCAAGAATTAATTGAAGAAATGAGGGATTATAGGGTGAGTAAATCAAATTCTAATATATTTAACATCTTAAATAACCTTCCCAAATATCAAATCAAAGATGATAAAGTTTTTATCCTGCATGGTTCACGTGATCTTCCAGAAATTATCTCTGAATGTAATAAATTAAAATCCGAAGGATTAGATATTTTTGAAATAGATGAGGCGTTGCACGGCGACATTTTTCTTTTTGAACCAACTTTCAAAGCAGTTAATGATAAAATGGAAGAATGGTATAAATAATTTTTATGAATTTTTAGTTATTAAAATACAAAATATGATCTAGTAGAAAAATTATTAAAAAAAACATAAATCTAATAAATTTTTACAATGCAAAAATTATCCTGAAAAACATATCCCTAAATTCTCAATTTTCAACCAATATTTCAAAGAAAATAAGTGTATTCGTTATATGGATGTTTAACGAAGAATATTTGTTACCTAATTTTAATTTCTAAACCATATATTAACAAGAACATCCATATGTAATAGTTAATTTAGATTAAATTTTGTAGTAAAATTCACGAGATAGTACTAAATAAATTAATTTATTAAATCATGAGTAAATTTATTCAGTACTTTCTTGATTTATTGCATTTAATATACAATTTAAATTGAAAAAATCAAATATGGATTTATCCAAACAAAATGTGGGTCAAATGAAAACTAAAAAATTTTTTTTTCTGATGTTGGGAACTGCATTTTTAAGCACAGGTGCCGTTGGGCTAATTATTCCAGTATTGCCCACTACTCCGTTTATTTTAGCCGCATTTTTTTGTTTTACTAAAAGTTCCAAGAAAGCTGAACAATGGATTATGAAAAATAGATATTTCAGAAGTTATATTGAAAATTATAAAAATAAAAAGGGCGTTCCATTAGACATTAAAATAAAAAGCATTTTATTTTTGTGGATCAGCTTGTTAGGGTCTCTATTATTTTTTAATCAGAAAAATCTATATATAATGCTAATTTTAGTGGGAATAGCAGTTACTGTGCATATCTTTTTATTAAAAACTAAAAAGTAGAATAAAAAATGAAATCTAAATATTCAATAGTGGATAAATAATTTTAATGTTATAAATGGGACACCTTAATGCTAATCTAAAACCCATCACCATATCAGTGATTTCAGGAATATTGGATGGAATTAATAGATTATGACTGGTATCGTCTAAAATTTAAATTTTTGAGTGTTTTATCAAGAGATTTGTTGCATCAACAAAACTAAAACTAGACACTAAAATTAGAGAAGAACCCAAATGTGGATGATCCACAGCCAATTGTTGGGCAACAGCCCCGCTCAACGAAAACCAATGAAATGGGCCTTTGAGATTTTCAAGGTTTTTAAAAGTGAATAAATCTCCTCAGAAAATAATCCATGGAATAATGAGTTTTTTTAGGGGACCTACATGACCTAATAAATCAATACTTATAGTTCGATAATCTGGATATTTCTGGAATTATAGGTTCGTAGAAATTTAAATCATCAAAAAGACCATTGAGGAATACTATAGGGAATCCCTGGCCAGATTCTTTGTAGTTGAGTTCCATTAAATATGGGCCATTCTAGATCAATTTCTGTTGATGCACAGCATAAATATATTCATAATTCACAAACCAGGTCTTTTGGAACTTCCCTTAAGGAAATAATAACCTTTATCAAACATAAAACAGTTAAAATTCCTAAAAAGGCCCATCCTGGAACTAAATTTCCTAAAAATCCCGTCATTAAAATCAGTATTATAACCGTGTAATAAGGCATCCGGAATATAATTAATACCCTATTTTTACACTCTTCAAGGCTATAAGAAGATAAATGGATAAAATTTAAGGATAAAAAGGTTAGGGCCAGGGAGAAACAAAGAAGCCATGCCTCATAAGATGGTAGGAATTCTTCTAGGTCCAAATATATGACGTGTTTTATACCAATAGCAACAGTTACTATTCCTAAAAGTAATGGAAAGTGAGAATATAACCATAACTGATATTTACTAACCTTATTTCCAGATTCGATTACTTTGGCCTCAGCACCTTTTGC
>DAWK01000086.1 GCA_002509745.1 Methanobacteriaceae archaeon UBA349
AATTCTTCCCAAGGCCCATATCAAAGGCGGCAACCATTTGAAAATGAAACCTATCTTGTTTCTCTTGTTTTTGCTATTTATATATTTAGTCAATGCGATACTAATATTAAATAAATAAGAAAGGCGGCAACCAATATGGGCGAAATAAGCATGAAACAAAAAGAAAAAAGACTTTTAGGTTTGATGAATAAATATAAACAAAAACAACCTGGTGAAACATACCAAGGCTTTGAAGTATCCAAAGAAAAATATCGATTACAAGAAAAAATCAGATTTGTTAAACAAATTAAAAAAGAACTAAATTTAACAAAAGATGATGTAACTCAAATAATTTATATTATAATGTCTGTTCAAGATTTACGATTATTATATAGGGGATGTAAATGGGAAACATTAATAATTGCTATTTCCGTAGCTGTTAAAGAGAAAAACAGTAAACGATTAATCACATTCCGAGATTATAACATTATTAAACGATATAAACTAACATTAAGGATATATTCAACCGTCACAAGAAGATTATGGCAATTCGAGCAAAATAATAAACATATTTTAAGCACGGACTTCGTAAAATCTTCTACTAATCCTGTCATGATGCCGTAATAAAATAGTAAGAAAGAACAATAATACTAAAATATTCTTTCTAAAAATAATTTTTTAATATTTGAACCATTATGAAGGCGGCAATGATAAAACTTGAAAAAATAATGGATTTGAAAGGATACCTCTGTGAAGATTGCACTACCCCTGAAAAACCTTCACAGAATATTATCCTTGCCAAATTAATCTTAAAAGAATATAATTTTGGATCTAAAATCTATTCAGAACCATTAAAGATATGTAACCATTGTTATTCTAATAATATAAGTTTACATTGTGTAGAATGCTATTCAACAAAATTCATAATAGATGAAGATTATGAAATTAAATGCAAAAAGTGTGGTTTAGTTCATTCAAATAGTTATCCTTATGTTGCAGGGGAAAAAATAGACTTACCATGGGGATTAATCCTAAAAAAAACTAAAACCTTATAAAAATTATTTTTTTTTATTTATATTGGATTTCAATAATTTATAATTCACCTCTTTTTATGTAGGTTGCCGTATTTACATAAAAAAAGAAATCCAATTTATATTTATAATATATATTTTTTTTAGAAATAATTATTTTATTAATTTTATCTTTTTTTGGAGGCGGTTATTTTATGGATTTTAGAAACATTACACGGAAACAGTTTATTAACTATGGCGGTGATATTCTTGCAGTTATAGCTGCAATAATAGCTATTATGCAGTTATTATTAGCTTATATGCCTAGTGATTATGCAGTTGCAGGAACACTTATAGTCATAGCCGGAATACTTAGTCGTGGTAGTACTATACTTGCTAATCTAATAGATTATTTAAGCAATCAGGAAACAGCCTAATGAGTGTTGCCGTTATGTCACATATTTATAAAGAAATTAAATACACAAAAACTATGATGCTCACGGGATTCTTAAAATCAACTCTGGGAACAGGTTTGATCAGTTTAGGGATAATGATAACATTCATGAGTATTGCACAACCAACGAGTTATCATCCATACTCACCAGTTCTAGGAATATTAGTTGTCATCCTAGGATGCATAGTATACTTTCTTGGTGATGTATACAAGATGATTCAAAAAAAGAAAGAATTGAATATTATTGAATCCAGAACCCTTGAAATTGTTAAACACGTATATCAAGAAGCTAATGCAGAAAGAGATCAAAAAGTAGAAGAAAAATTAAAAGAATTTGAAGATGCAATATGCACTAATTCAGATTCACTTTGCGGGAAAAAATAAAAGATATTAAAATTTTATCCTTTGGTTTTTCTTGGGTCTTTACCATAAGTGTTTTTTTCCCTAATTTTACCATTTGTTCCATGGATAAACACTTCAGTTTCGCCTTGATTTTTGGCTTGGTTGATCGCTGCATCTATGGCTTCTTTTTGTGTTTTATGGACACTGGAAGCACGTTCTGCATTAGGTTTTTTATTAGCCCATTTATCATCAGAAGTTTTAACAACATGTATTTGTTTCTTAGCCAATTAATTTCACCTCCTTTTTAGTTGATAATTATATTATTTTTGTAAAGTTTATTAACATTTTTATTAAATGGATTTAAGTTTTAGAGGGATTGAATATTTTGAAAGTTGAAGAAATTTTATTATCTCAGTTAATTCCTGCTGATTATAATCCTAGAAAAATCAGCAAAGATGAATTGAATAAACTAGATGATAGTGTAGAAAATTTTGGCTTAGTAGATCCTATAATAATTAATCTACAAAACCCTAAAATAATTAATGATTTACCTTATTACATTGTCATTGGAGGCCATCAACGTTTAGATGTTCTTATTAGAAAAGGTAAAAAACAAGTTTATCTATTAAGATTAGGTGATATTGGTTGGGTATTCACTGAAAAAGAAATAAAACTAAAAGATGAAAATACAATAAAAGCGTTAAACATAGCTTTAAATAAAATAAATGGAGAATGGGATGAAAAGAAACTCGAAGCAGTATTATCTGAATTAAAAGTTACAGGGTTTAATGTAGATCTCACGGGTTTCAGTCAAGATGAAGTTTTAGAGCTACAAACAGAATTTCAATCATTAGATGAAGTTAAAGAAGATGATGAATTTGACATTGATGAAGCCATTGAAAATATAGAAACACCAAAAACTCAGCCAGGGGAAATATATAAATTAGGTAATCATCGGCTGATGTGTGGAGACTCAACAAAAAAATTTGAAGTAGAACAATTACTTGAAGGAAAAATTCCAGACATGGTTTTCACAGACCCTCCTTATAATGTAAATTATGGTTCTAGTAAAAACCCACGCCACAAAATAAGAAGCATTGAAAACGATGCTCAGGATACAGATGAATGGATTGATTTTAATAAAAAATTAGTAGAAATCTTAAAATTATCATCAGGAGACATTTATATTTGGGGGGCATCAGGACCCGATGGAATGCTTCAAAGATTATTATTTTGTGAAGCAGGAGCACACTGGTCCGCAACAATAATCTGGAAAAAAGATCAACTAGTACTAAGCCCAGCTAAATATCAAAGAATCTACGAGCCATGTTTTTATGGTTGGTTTGAAAAATCATCTTTCAGAGCGGATAGAAAACAAGTAGAAGTATGGGAGTTTCCTAGACCTAAAAAATCAGAGTTACATCCAACAATGAAACCGATAGAACTATGCGCAAATGCTTTAAAAAATTCATCAAAAATAGAAGATATAGTATTAGATCTATTTGGAGGATCAGGATCAACATTAATGGCTGCTGAACAAACACAAAGAAAATGTTATATGATGGAATTAGATCCTAAATACTGTGATGTAATCATAAAAAGGTGGGAAACATATACTGGAGAAGAAGCAATACTTCTTACAACTGAGGTATAACATTTTTTTCATAAAATTTCATAAATTTTTCTCTATGCTTATTTATGAAATCATGATAAGATTTATCTGTTACATCTTTTAACAGCCATCTAGAACAAATTATCACTAAAATGATAATATATCTATTTTTTTCTTTATCAAAAGATACATCTTTCTCTATTACTTCATAATCTAACTTATTATAATGATTCAAAATTTCTTGAACATTAACCTTGTTTTCTATTGTAATTTGATTATCTGAAAAAATTAGGACCATATTACGCACATATTCTCCATAATATTCTTTGAAATTTTCATACTTCAACATTTTAAAATACCCCATTATATTTTGCATTGATAATGATTAAATTATCCACTACTTTTTTTAGAAAATTTCAGAAACAATACATAAAATTTTCAGTTAATCCGCAAATTCATATTACTTGAAAGGGGCTTCAAATGAAAGAAAGAATGAAGCATAGAGAAGCTTTTGAATTTTTTTACTCATTAGGCGGAGCTCCGATTAAAAATAATGCTTTATCTGTGTCTAAAGAGTTCAAAGTCACTGAACGAACTTTTTGGAACTGGTATAAAAAATTAGATTGGAAAGAAAAAGTTCAGTTAAGAGACATTGAAGTATCTAAAGGTGTAGAGCAAAAAACCAATTCTAGCCTAATAGAAAATAAAGCAAAATACTTATCTTATGTTCATAGGTTATTTGATGACCTAAAAAAGAAAATTGACAGTGGAGAATTTCCAGTTGAAATAAAGTCAGTCTCTGACTTGGATAAAGCAATAAAACTTGGATTAATTTTACAAGATCAGGCTACTGAAAAAACTGAAACTAATATGAAACTTGATTTTAATCTACGCTTAGATCGCCTTAGAAGAATTGAGGCTAAACATGACTATCGCAGTTCGGCCAGAGGTGCAGCAAGAAATCAAACTGATAACAGAACAGAGGCCTCTGATAAAGGAGGAAGTTCAAAATCATCTGAGGAAAGTTCTGAGAAAGAAGCCTGAAATAAATAGTATTGAAGATCTCATTGACTGGAAAGAATATGTATGGGAAAAACAATATGAAGAAGATTACCGGATACAAGCTCTATTTCACAGTCTAGATAACGATGAAATAACAAATTTTTATGAAACAATAATCCTGAATCCTTATATTCCTGTTGTTCCTTTTTGGAATCAAATTTTTCTTTTATTTTTATCAGGAAGCACACTTTATGGTGGGGCTAGAGGAGGAGGTAAAACTGAAGCATCATTGATTGGTGCCCTTCAATATGTTGAATTTCCACAATGGAAAGTCGGAATATTCAGATTAACTTATTCCGATCTTAGTGTTCCTGGAGCCATAATGGACCGGGCCAAAGACTGGCTAAAAGACAACCCATTATTAGAAGACGCAGGCTTATCTCCACACTGGAATAGTTCCGAAAAGATTTTTACTTTCCCATCCGGCTCTAAAATCATGTTTGGACATGTCCAACATGATAAAGATGCTGAAAAATATCAGGGATCAGAATTTCATCTATTAATCTTGGATGAAGCTGTCCAGTTTACTGAAAAAAAGATAACTAAATTGAAAGGATCTAACAGGAAACAATTCAATGACCCTTTACCATTAAAAAAATGGTATACTGGTAATCCTGGTGGAGTTAGTCATGATTACTTCAAAGAAAGGTTCATTGAGGGCATTGGTAATTTTATTGATAGTAAATATACTGATAACCCCTATCTTAATCATAAGGCATATGAAGAAGTATTTGAAGAAATTAAAAACTCTGATCCTATTCTCTATCGTCAGTGGAAACTTGGTGATTGGAATGCTATACCTGAAGGTAAGCTATTCAAAAGAAAATGGTTCATTGATCGTGTTTATGATATCATCCCAGAAAAAGTCATTAGATGGCTAAGATTCTGGGATTTGGCTGCAACCAAAGAAGAAGACAATAATAAAAAAGGTGGTGCAGATTGGACAGTAGGGGGATTATTCGCGCTCGGTGAATCTGGAAAAGTATACTTAAATGATGTTCGGAGATTCCGTGAAAACGAAGATAAAGTATGGGATAACATCATAAATCAAGCCAAAGAAGATGGCCGCCATGTAATGGTACGAATTGAACAGGAAGGAGCAGCATCAGGTAAAATGGTTATAGGAGCATTTGCTAGACAATTACCCGGATATGATGTTGATGGTAAACCAGCATTACGCAAAACAAAATTAGATAGGGCCAGATCATGGGTCACGTTCATTAAACACGGCGGACTTAAGATAAAAGATGCTTCTGAATGGTTGAATCCTTTATTAAATGAGGTTTCTGTTTTTCCTACTAAGGGTATCCATGATGATCAAGTGGATATGATATCTGGTGGATTAAATGAATTAATTGAGATTTCTAAACCTGATCGTGCGGATGTTTTTGGTTAAATATTGGATATTTTTTTTTATTATTAATTATAGG
>DAWK01000052.1 GCA_002509745.1 Methanobacteriaceae archaeon UBA349
AAAAAAAAATTATGAGTCAACCTCAAAAAATATAAAAATACTATTTGACCCATTAATTTTTTGGAAAAGTCAGATTTAGAGATTTTTTTTTCTTTAAATTCTTTTTTTATTTTAGAATCCTTATTAATAACTTCTTTCAAAGATTCTCGTAATTTTTTAAACAAATCATAATATTCATCAAAAAACTCTTTGGTTACATTTTCAATACTGAATGCAGCTTCAATTTGGTCTAATGTAGGTTTTTTATCTTCTTCTCTAATTAAATCTAAAAATTGACTTCTACATGTGTGGTTAGGTTCATTTAATCCCACTAAATATGAAGATCGTTTTGCAGGTGTTAGTTTGGTTTTTGGTTTTATTTTTCCGTTTTCTTTTACTAGTTCATATTCCATTTTCACGAATGAAAATCGCCAGTCTTCTGGTTCATCTCCATAAAATGCAACCAATGCGGCATCTCTTTCGTTATTTTCTAAGAATTTGGCGATTAAATTTCTTTGCATGGTTCTAGCACGGTCTCTAGAACTAGTTCTTTTCAGACCTACAGCAAAAACTTGTATAAAGTTTTTAGAATCATCCATGTAAGTTCCTAAGCTATCAAAATTATCTACGAAATCAGTATATTCTTTAGGAATATAACGATTCATATCCTTTGGATTTAATCTGAAATCATTGAATAATTCTTTGATAAAGTTACCAAATTTATCAATATCAAATCTTGAGAGGAATGTTTCATCTAATAATTTCACTGCAGTTTGCTTATCCATTTTAATCGCCTTTTAGTAGATATTCTGATAATATAACTTCTTTAGGTCCTGAGGTATCTGCTGCATTTGTCACGAAAGTTTTATTGAAATATTCAGGAGCAATACCTGATTTTAGTTTGGCTAAAATTTTTAGAGGTTCTATTTCATCTTTAATATTGTTTAATAGTTTTTTCATGGTTCCTTTAGGGAGTGAACCTTCTTTTAGTAGTGTTAAAACATCTTGGATGTATTCTTCATCATGATCTGTGAATTGTTTTGATCTTGCTATGGCCTTTAGTCGTTTAATGAGTTGGTTTTCATATCCACCGCCCCTTTTTTTAACTGGTGGTTCATCTTCAAATTGGAATATAGATGAAAATTCATTTTTGTTTAGATTTAAATATTCATAGAAATTTGGGCCTAATTTCTCTTTTTTAGTTTTTTCATCTGCGTTAAGGATTTCAGCCGCTTTGAAGAAATCTATTTCCTCAATATCAGTTCCATCATTTATGAATACCTTTCTTAATTTGCCTTTACGGAAGAATGTTAAAAGAGAATTTTGTTCTATTTCATGATTTTTAGCTGTCCTAGATTTTTTAGGTAATCTTTTTATTTTTTCAAAAAGATTTCTATTGTTATCACGTATATCTCTTAGGAAATTAAGATATTTCAGTTCGGTATCTTCTTCCTCATCTTCGCCTGTAATTGTGCTTTTAGATGTTAATTTTACAAATAAATCATGTGATTTTATTTCTTCATCAGTTAATAGTTTAGAATCGTTTCCTAACATTTCAATAAAAGCCGTGATTTTGGCCTCTGCAGCTTCTTTAAGGCTTATGTTTTCGTTTATTCTACTTGCTGGGAAGAAATTGTAGATGAAAATTTCATCGAATTTAGTATCTACCCGTTGTACACGTCCTACTCTCTGCATCATTCTTGTAGGATTCCAGGGAATATCATAATTAATAACTACATTAGAACGATGTAAATTGACTCCCTGAGATAAAACATCTGTTGAAATAAGAATACGATAATCATCTGCTTTATTTCTTGATTTAGCATCAAAATTTTGAATAATAGTACTTCTTAAAGAATCAGATGAGCTCCCTGAAAAGTACATAACTTTATTGTCAAATAATGGGTTTAATTTCTTGGTGAGGTATTCTGCAGTCTCTTTAGACTCAGTAAAAACTACTATTTTACCATTAAGATTTTTATCCTGGAATAATCTTTTTATGAATTCATCTACTTTAGGGTCACTGACTACGTCTTTCCATAGGTCCTGGATTTCTTCTAAAAGTTCTAAATCATATTTAAGATCTTCTATTAAACGAGAATTAAAATCTTCTGAAGCATACTTGCTAACCTTTTCTTCGGCAATTAGTTTTTCTATAGTTTCATCATCATCTTTTTCTAATAATTCGAAGATTTTGTTGATATCTTTACTAATGTAGACTTTTCCTTTGTTATATTCTTCAATGAATTTTTTGTAAGAAAATATAAACCGTCCAACAGATTTCTTAAATGCAAAAAAGCTGCTTTCTAATCTCTTTAAAAGTAAAATCTTCATGAATTTTCCCATGTTAGTTTGAGGAGCTTCCATGAGTTTAATTTTCTTCTTAAGATAGAGTAATGGAGTATATCTGGCATATGTGAACTCCTCGGTTATTAATTCTAGAGTTCTGTTGAAAATGTTATCCATTTCTTCATCGAACTCATAAATGATAGGTTCTGGATCATTGACCTCTGGAAACTTTAATTCTTGCTTCTCTAAATCTTTTGCATAATATTTAATTACACTTGTACGTGTACGTCTTACCATTAGATACTGGAGAACATTTTCACGGATATCTTCAGCATTTTCCTGCACTATTCTCAAATATTCTTCTTTATCTGTCTGACGGTCTAAACCATTAAGACGCCGTTCTAGGCTCTTGAAATAGATTTCTAAGTCTCTAACCTTGGGATTAGGTAGTGTTGATTTATGAGAATTCTGGAAAAGTTTTATTTGGCTTAAAATATCCATGGGAGTGTTGTTTAATGGAGTAGCGGTAACTAAAATAACTCTTTTACCTCTACAAATCTGGAATAACTTCTCATACATTTGAGTTGATTCATTTCTAAAATCATGAGCTTCATCAATAAAGACATTTTTGTACTGATCAGTACCATTCATTATAATCTGATCAAGTTTTCCTCTAGACTCATATTCATACTGATTTATTCCAAATTTAAAGAATACATTAGGCCATGAACCTGGATTTTTTTTATCCAAAAGAACTGGTGGGGCTATAATTAAATTTCCACCATCTAATTGCTGAGCTAATAATGCTGAAATGTATGTTTTACCTAGACCAACTACATCAGATATGAATACTCCACCATATTCTTCTAGTTTCATTTTTGCATCCATTACAGCGTCTTTTTGGTATTTTAAATCCATAAAGTCACTTGGAAGAAACTCCTTGTACATTTCGCTTTGATCTAGATTTATTTTCTCCTTTAAATATTCATAAAGAAATTTTAAATAAAGTTCGTAAGGTGTAATTGAATCATTTAACCAGGTTTCTTTTCTAATTGTTTCAACATATTTTTCTGAAACATCTATTGAATCTTTCCATAATTCATTGAATTTTTCTAGGGAAAATTCATAATCATTTCTATTTTTCAATTCAACATTGAATTCAAGATTATTTTTAAGGCCTGATTTTGTAAAGTTGCTTGATCCAGTGATAACGCGTCCCACGTCGCGATCATCTTCTTTAAAACTCATAATATAAAGTTTAGCATGGATCTTTTCAGAAGGATAGACTTTTATTTCCAGTTTTCCAGATCTTAACCATTCAATAAACTTTTCAATGCCTTCCTCAACTCTAAAAGAGTCTTCAGATATCTCCATTTCTTTAGCTATTTCATTAGAAAAGTCATTTTTGGTTTCTTTATGTGAAAGTCGTATATTATTTCGTGATTCTTCAATAATGTCAAAAGTATTCCTATCTGTACTTATACCGATTAAAACTCTGATTTTTTCAGTATTTTCAAGTGATTTATAGATAGAATGAAATCCACTTGTGTAAAAATAACCTACAAGAACATCAAAAAACTGTGTATCTTTAATAAGCGTATTGAACCGTTCAGAAAGCGTGTTTTCATCTTCGTTTGTAATAAAAGTAAGATCATTTACCACATAATCACCCAAAATATTAGTACTATTAGAATTATTCTTCCTCGATTACTAGAGCCCATATCCTTTTTAAAGGTAATTCAGCTTGTAAAGAGTCGGATAAGTTATCATAATTTTTTAAAATCGCTTTTATAAGGTCATCAGAGTCCCATAGTCTTACATTGAAGAAACTTAGCCTTGCTTCTTCTATTACTGCTCTGGTGAACCCTCCCCATGATACTAGTAATCCTCTTTCGGCTCCGAATTTATTCATTGTTCCTTGAAGGCCTCGAAGAACTGTTACGTCTGATGAAGATTGTGATGATTTTACTTGCACACATATTCTGGGTTCACCGAATCCCATTGGTTCTTTTCCAGCAAGTATATCTACTCCACCATCAGGCCCTGGTTTAGAGTTTTCAGTTACATAACCTTGTGCTTGTAAAACTGCTTCTACTAATCTTGAAAGGTCATGTCCTTTGAATTTTCTTTTTACTAAGTCAACTATCTGATCCCTGGCAACAGTTTCAATATCAATCTCTTCTTCTTCATCGTATTCAATAATATTCTCATTTATTTCAGGTTTTTGATCTAATCGCCCAGATAAAATCTTTTTAATCCTATTTTCAGCATCGTTTCGTTTTATTTGACATACAGTCATGAATGCCCCAAGAGAATATAAAAGGTCTTGTTCAAATGCAGTTCGTGGAATATCTGTTTTGATCCATTTTACTGGCCTAGTATGGAAAGTAATGTTAGATAAATCTTTTCGATATTGGTATGGGCCTGTTATTTCACCTATAGCTATAGATGCACTAAATTTAGATGGTAATATTACTAAGTCGCCTTCTTTCATCCTTTTTAAGAAAGTCCATATTTGACCTGCTTCATTTACCACAGCCATTTTTTTCTTATCCGGATATATTCTTCCCATAAGAGATTTTAATTCATCTCTAGACTCTATTTTAGATACATCAGGTAAATCTAACCACCCGATAGCAGTTATATTATTTTGAATAGATTCCTCTTCTCTTTCCCCGTTTCTACCTGCGCGAACTAACCAAACACTCATTATAAAAACCTCTAAAAATTACAATATTCTTTTATTCCACATTCATCACATTTAGGATTTCTTTCCAGACAAATACCATCATCTAAGCCGAGTTCTATATCTTCCCCTTTTTGACCATATTTAACAAAACAGATATCTATGTACCTAATTGGAAGTTCTGTTGCATTGCTAAACTTTTGACCTTGTAGAACTGTTTTTAGTATTTGTTTTTCATCTTCAATTAATCCTAATCGTTTGAAAATTCTCGCAATAACTCTATCTGGTTTTAAAACTGGTAATCCAATATCTGTCATAAAGTGATAGGACGTTATTTCACCAAAATAATTAAATTTGTATTGTATCTCTTCTTTAAAAAGTAATAAATTCTCCAATGATTCATAAGGGTTAAAATAATCGATATAATCTTTAAAAGAGCCATATTGGGAAATAATTTCTTTAAAAACAATAGCATTATTAATGCAGGCTTTGATTTTATTTTTATTCCGGATCATATACGGATCTTTCATCATTTCTTCAATTTTTGCCGAGTTATATGAACTAACTTCTTCAAAATCAGAGAAATAATGATTAATATTTCCTTTCTTTTTTTCTACAACACTGGCCTTAAATCCAGAATAAAACACTACTGGGAAAATTAAATTATAATATTTATCATCAGTTAGATTTCGGCCTTCATAATGTTTAAATTGACCATAGACATCATTAAATTCTCTATCTGAAAAACTAGTCTTTTCTTTTAGAGCATTTTCTAAATTAAAAAAAATATCTTTATAATCTATTTTCATCATCCCCAATTGAAATTTAAGTTATTATTCGCCATAATATTGCATTATTTAGTTCTTTTTAAGAAGATTATCCTGCAGTTCATTATATAATACTTGTTGATATTTGCACATACTATATTAAATTATTTAAATAAATAGAAGATTTAATCGGAATTTTTCATTAAATTCTTGAAAAACACTAGTTGTTCCAGGTGATCTCTTGATTCTTTACCTGATTCTCCGTACTAATCTGCAATAGTATCTTTCAATTTAGGATCCAGTTTTATTCTCATACATAATTATTTATTAATAACAAATGGCATCTTAGAAAGTGAGGTCCTATTTATCCCACGATTTATATTGCCACAGGGCACAACAAAAATAGTTTTTTTCATTCCAATCATCATTTATCAATTAAAAACTTATTTAAAACATCACTAAAATCAGAATCAACACAGATCTCAAAATCACTCAAGGCAGAATATTCAACACCTAAACTAAAAATTCCTTTAAATTTTTCATTCAAATCATTAATTTGATTTCTTTTTTTCTCAGATTGATCTGGAACAACCACAATTAATGGAAACTTATCAATAAGTTCATATTCTTTATCCTTACCATTATTATAATTCAGTTTAATTTTTCTAGATATCATATAAACTGGAATAGGGCCAGCCATATCTTTGGGTGGCGTAGGCCCTTTAGTTATTATTTCAACAGCTAAAATAGGTTTTTGATTTTCAAAGATCATTATACTTCCATTGCCTATTCTGAATCGGGATTTTTCACCTTGAAATAAATCAGGTTCATTGAACAGAACAATATTATTTAACCCATTTTTTCCTTTTACAAAAATATCATAATCAAGATTTAAACTTTCAATTTCACGATTTATTTTTTCTATTAACTTTTCACCAGTTGCCATAACAATCCCTTATTAATTCTATGTTCTTATCATAAAAAATTTTAACTAGTTCAGTAAAATACAAAAATTAGAATAGGGGGAATGATTATTCTAAGAGATTACTTTGAACAAATACTAAAAAATTATCTTTCTGCAAAAAACCAAAACTTCGTAGATCATCCTTTGGCCAAATTATTACGAAATGATCTTCCAGA
>DAWK01000002.1 GCA_002509745.1 Methanobacteriaceae archaeon UBA349
TTTTTATGATAATGTAGAGCCCTAGCAATTCTTTTAGTGGCCTCCAGCATCCTTACCAGAGCATCCAACCAGGAAAATATATCTCCAGGATAGGCATGTATCTGGTATTTTTTTAGAAGTTTCTTAGTAATATCTACCGGGTCTTGCTTTTTTAAACGCTGCTTTACAATATAAGATGATAATTCCCGTTGTAAACAGTAGCAAAACGGTCGATCCTTGCATTTGCATGATAAAAAGTCCACCTGAATATTTAAAACAGCCTGTTGAAAATTAGGATCCAGTTTAACTAAGTTTTCTCCAGTGGAAATGATATCCAGCGTAGAATCAGCAAATAGTCTGGTGGAAAAATTGGCCTTTAAGGCCCGGCTTAGTTGTTTATGAAGCCTGCTTGATAGATATACGCTCTCAAAAGGTTCCAATGAAAGAGCAATTTGTAAGGGGTCTTTTTTAGATTTTTTCTTTAAATGTTTTTTAATGTATTCAGCTTCTTCTGACTGCAAGAAAGACATGGAAACTGCTTTACCATAATCGGTAGGTCGTATATTTCCATGATCTTCTTGAACGAATCCATAAGATTCTATGGTGCTGAGGCCATTAAGAGCATCCACCGGAATATTCATTCCATTATACATTTTAGAAAGTCCGGCATTAGTTGAAACTGATCCCGAACATATGTCTGCTAAAATCTGTTCTAATGTATCTTCTTCAGAGTAATTAACATGGACTGGATCTACATCACTTTCCAAAAGCTCCAGGGCCATCAACTCTTCACTCTCATCATCATAACTCAGACCAATCTCTGGTAAAAGATAAACAATTCCTCGGTCGTGATAGGAAGGCCTTCCCGCCCGGCCTAACATCTGAGAAAATTCATTGGGGTTAATCCATTTATTTCCCATGGTCAGGGTTTCAAAAATAACCTGAGATGCTGGAAAATCCACCCCTGCAGCTAGGGCCGCAGTGGTAACCACAGCTGAAATTTCCTGTTTGATAAAGGCCTTTTCTATTCTTTCTTTTTGAGCATAAGAAAGTCCGGCGTGATATGCTGAAGATTTAACCTGGTTACGAGTCAGGTAATCTGCAATGAGATGTGTTTTTCTACGAGAATTTGTGAAAACTATGGTCTGGCCATGGAAACCTTTTTCAGACTTATTTTTAAATTCTCTGCGAGAAAATCTAGCAATTAAACTCCTTTTTTCCTCTTCACTACGCGTAAAAACCAGATGCCGTTCCAGAGGTACTGGACGGCGGTCGTATTCCACTAATTTTAATCCAAATGATCCTGCGATTTCTTGAGGATTCTGAACTGTTGCAGAGAGACCAATAAGCTGTAAATTAGGATAAATATTTTTAAGTCGTTTAATAAGGCCATTCAACCTAGGGCCACGTTCTTCATCGTCCAGGGTGTGAATTTCATCAATAACCACAGTTCCTAAACCATCAAGGAGCTGAGCTTTGCCTGACCTTAACATGAAGTCTATACCTTCATAGGTGGCCACTATAATATCTGCCTGTTTAATATCATCGTCAGGAAGTTTAATTTCTTCTCTAGCCCGTATTCTACTCATTCCCACTTTAATAGAAGTTTTGAGGCCTAATTTGGAATACCTCTTTTTAAAGTCCCTATACTTCTGGTTGGCCAGTGCCACCAGTGGTGTTAAAAAAATGAATTTCTGGCCCTGCATGGCCCGTGGTATGCCTGCCAGCTCACCAATAAGAGTTTTTCCACTGGCAGTGGCCGATACCACCATCAAGCTTTTTCCATCTAAAACCCCATTTTCCACAGCCTTATACTGCACCGGAAGCAGATTTTTACTTCCATGAGATTTTAGAATAGTTTTAAACTTTTGAGGGATATCCAGCTGGTCCACACTTAATTTAGGAAAATCATTATCTTTAGAGGAAGAAATTCTATCAAAAAGAGTGAGATTGGAATTTTTAAGAGGATCAAAACTAGGATCAAGAACTTTTAAAACCTGATCAAGATCTCCAGTTTTATCTAGAATTCTTTTAAAATTTTTAAAAGTCTTTTTATCTATGCCCCGGTAATTTAATTCTCTTTTAATTACTTCTTCGGCACAGAGTCGGCAAATTTTCTGTTCATGATAATTAAAAGATGATTTGGAATTAATAATAGTAATGTGTCCTTCCATGGTGCAGTGGTTGCATATAATGGTTCTTCTGTACTTTATATTAAGTGAATCCAAAAATTCTTCCACTTCAGGATCTCTATCAATTAAAAACACGGCCTGTTTTCTAAAGAGCTTCACTGCCTCCGCAGGAGGTAACAACTCTTCTTTATCCTTTTTTATCACAAATTTATGGATTTTAGGACCATTAGGTGTTTTTTTGAATTTTATATATCCCTGAAATTCTGGTTTTCTTCGGGAATTTAAGGCACCCTTAGGGCTTCCAATGGGGAAAACTTCCAGAATTTTCTTTTTTCTTTTTAAAATAATCATTTAAATCGTGACTAATGAAATTTAATTTATAATTAAGTTAATTATAATAAGTTATTTTATTTAATTATCTGCCTTAAATAAAGCATTTGATTAAAAAACCATTTTTCAAGTAAATCAAATCTTTATCTCGTTATAAGATTGTTATGTAATTATTAATTAATTAACTGCATAATATCATTAAAAAAGATATAATAAATAAAAAAAAGAAAATATTTAGGGAACTTTAAATTATAAACTTTTATTATTTAATCCAGATTCTTAATCCAGAGTTTCTTCTTCAGATATTTTTTTATTTAAAAATTCAACGGCCATTTCTCGCAGTATAAATTTTTGCACCTTTCCACTGGCAGTTAAAGGTAATTCATCAATGAAAAATACGTGCTTAGGGACTTTATAGCGAGCTATCTTAGAAATAGAGTAATCTCGAACATCTTCTTCTTTGATGTCAGCATCTTCATCCTTAATAATAAATGCTCCAACTATTTCACCGTATTTTTCATCAGGGATTCCTACCACTTGCACATCTTTAATTCCAGGCATAGTGTAAAGGAATTCTTCGATTTCACGAGGATAAATATTCTCTCCACCACGGATAATCATATCTTTGATACGACCTACAATAGTATAATAACCTTCTTCATCCACAGAGGCCAAATCCCCACTGTGCAACCAACCATCCTCATCAATTACTTCTCTGGTCTTTTCAGGCATTTTATAGTAACCCTTCATTACATTGTAACCTTTACAACATATTTCACCGGGTTCACCTGGCCCCAGGGTTTCACCAGTCTCGGGATCTACAATTTTAACCTCACAAGCAGGTAACGTCTTACCAACTGTTTCCACTCGTTTTTCCAGTGGATCATTTACACTGGTCTGAGTGAATCCAGGCGACCCTTCGGTTAGTCCATATACACTGGTTATCTCACTCATGTTCATGTCTTTAACCACTTTTTTCATGACTTCGATAGGGGGAGTAGAACCCGCCATGATTCCAGTACGCAGACTGGAAAGATCAAACATTTCAAACATGGGGTGGCTGTACTCTGCAATAAACATGGTTGGAACCCCATATAATGCTGTGCAGCGCTCTTTTTGAACTGCTGCCAGAACCAGTAATGGGTCAAACAATTCCACAATTACAAATGTTCCTGCATGAGTTAAAATAGCCATAACACCCAGTACTATTCCAAAGCAGTGAAAAAGAGGCACAGTTAAACATAATCTATCATTTTCAGTAAATTTTTGTCGCTCACCAATATAATAACCATTATTTAAAATATTTTTATGAGTCAACATAACCCCTTTAGGAAAGCCAGTAGTTCCAGAGGTGTACTGCATGTTAATCACATCGTCACAAGATAGGCCTTTTTTAGCATCTTCCAGAACACTATCTTCAGTATGTTTTCCTAAAAGCATTATTTCATTGGTATTATACATTCCCCGGTGCTTTTCCGGACCTATGTAAATAACACTCTTAAGATGCGGAAATTCTTCACTATCCAGGTTACTTCTAGCATGCGTCTTTAATTCCGGTACCAGTTCATAAACTGTTTTTACATAATCAACGTCTCTAAACCCATCAATGATTGCTAAGGCTTTCATGTCAGATTGTTTCAATACATAGTCCAGTTCATGGCTTTTGTAGGCCGTATTAACTGTTACCAGCACTACTCCTATTTTAGCGG
Source organism: Methanobacteriaceae archaeon UBA349 (assembly GCA_002509745.1). Lineage (GTDB taxonomy): Archaea > Methanobacteriota > Methanobacteria > Methanobacteriales > Methanobacteriaceae > UBA349. The sequence goes on from DAWK01000002.1 coordinate 4,151, forward strand.
TTGCAAACATGAATGTTAACCAGTCAGGTACGTTATTGGCCCATATTCCCACGTGATCGCCTTTAGTAATTCCAATGGATAATAGGCCCTTGGCCAGCATGTCCACTCTATCATTAAATTCACTGTATTTGAATCTCAGATCACGGTCTGGATAAACCATGAATTCGTTATCAGGATATTTATTAACCTGTTTTTCAAAAAATTCGCCTATGGTGTCTTCTGTAAAGACCATAAAATCACCATTATCTTT
>DAWK01000132.1:0-1046 GCA_002509745.1 Methanobacteriaceae archaeon UBA349
GCCATAACATGGTTTTTACCTATATGGTACTTCTCATGGCTGGTGTAACTGCCAATTTCTATGATTTCCATCCGGTCACGTAGTGGCCCGGGTATATCTCTTAAGGAGTTAGCCGTGGCTATAAAGAATACATCAGATAGGTCATAAGGCACTTCTAAGTAGTGGTCAGAGAAGGTATTATTCTGTTCAGGGTCCAGAACTTCTAAAAGGGCGCTGGTAGGGTCTCCGCTGTAGGAGGGCATTAGTTTGTCAACCTCGTCCAGAATGAAGACTGGGTTCCGCTCGCCGGCACGTTTCATTCCTTGAACAATTCTACCTGGCAATGCACCAAGATAGGTTCTTCGGTGGCCTCTGATTTCAGATTCATCTTTAACTCCACCCAGACTGATTCGGACATACTTCCGCTCCAGTGCTTCAGCTATACTTTTACCTAAACTTGTTTTTCCAGTTCCTGGAGGTCCAACTAAAAGTAATATGGATCCTTGTTTGTTCTGTTTCAGTTTCATGACCGTTAAATGTTGAATTATACGATCTTTGACTTTATCTAAGCCATAGTGTTGATCATCAAGTATCTTTCGAGCTGCTTCAATGTCTATCTCTTTTATTTCAGTATCTCCCCATGGAAGAGCAACCAGTAAGTCTAAATAGTTACGGATAACATTTTCCTCAGAGCTGTGTGGGCCTTGTCTTTCCAGTTTGGCCACTTCTTCTAAGGCAACCTCTTTGACCTCTTCCGGCATATTAGCCGCTTCAATTTGTTCACGGTAATCTTTTTTATTTCCTTCGCCATTTGAATCGTTTAATTCATCCTGAATAGCTTTGAGCTGCTCTTTTAGCATTACTTCCCTGTGTTTTTTATTCATCTCATCATTTACTCGAGATGCCATTTCCATTTGATATTTTAAAGATTCCTTTTGTTCAATCAAGATATCAAGGAATTTTAGACTCTTCTCTTTTAGAGATCGTATTTCCAGTAAGTCCTGTTTTTGTGGAAGAGACAGATGTAGGTAAGGAAATACATAGGCCAGTGCCTGATTGAGATCATT
>DAWK01000132.1:1225-1435 GCA_002509745.1 Methanobacteriaceae archaeon UBA349
ATTCCTTCTTTGACTGCTAAAGCTATTCCATAAAAATCGTCTTTGGAGACCCGATTATAAATTTCACTCCCAATTTGTTTTCCAATTTTTAAATTCATATCAGTTTCATGTAATAAGACCATGTCGGGTATAACGAGTACAGATAATTCATCTTTTAAGTTTAGTTCTCTCATAGTATCCCTCAGTTAGTATAAGTAAATGTTAATTGCC
>DAWK01000132.1:1485-4009 GCA_002509745.1 Methanobacteriaceae archaeon UBA349
TTATTTTGTGTTTTATCAGTGCTTCCTGGTTAAAGGTGTAATAAATTTGATTGCCTTGTTTTTCAGCATTAAGGATTTTAGCAGTTTTAAGCACTTTTAGATGCTGCGATGCTGCAGGTTGGGTTAAGCCCATCATCCGGGCCATTTCAGACACATTGACTGCTTCTATCTCCCCTGAAGCCAGGGAATAAATCAATAAAAGCCGGTTAATGTTACCCAGTGCTTTAAAAAGTTCTTCTAATTCTTCTGAAATATCACAAGTATATTCAGAATTTATCCTCAGCATGAATCATAAGTATATAAGTATATGCTTATATAGTTTTCGCTTTTAGATACATTTTGTAATTAAAATAGAAAAATTATTTTAAATAATAGTAAAAAAGTATTAAAAATGATAAAAGTAATTTTAATTAAAATAGGCCAATTTCAATCAATTAGTATACACCTTAGGACATATTTACACCAATCTTTAATAAAAGTGAATAATGAAGTAAATTTCTAACCTTAAATGATTATAAAATCTTAAAAATAGTAGATATTAAAAAATTTTAATTGAATTATGAAATTTAACAAGAAATTATTTAATGAAGTTAAAAATTGAAAAATTATAAAATCACTAAAAATTATCAAGGCCAAAATTATAAAATTAAAAAACTAAAATGAATTAATAAAAATACAAAATTCAAGAGATATCACATTAATGAAAAATAAAAAAATATTAATGAAAAATAAAAAAATATTAATGAAAAAAATATTTTATATATATTTCTAAATCCGAAACTAAACCTCACAGAAATAAAAAATTAATCCTAAAATCCGAAAAATATACTATTTAAAAAAACAAATTGGTTATAGTATGATATTAGTTGTAGGTGGAGCAGGTTACATAGGCTCCCATGTAAATAAAGTGCTTCATGAAAATGGAGAAGAGACTCTGGTACTGGATAATCTTAGCTATGGCCATGAAGAGTTTGTTAAATGGGGAAAATTTGTGAAAGGTGACTTATCCAATACAGAACTCCTAACAAATATATTTGAAAAATATACAATTGATGCGGTGATGCACTTTGCAGCATTTACCTATGTAGGAGAATCTGTAGAAGACCCCCAAAAATATTATGTTAATAATCTTAAAAATACCCTCGACCTTTTGGATGTAATGAAGGAGTTTAATGTAAATAAATTTATATTTTCATCAACCTGTGCCGTTTATGGTGAGCCTCAAAAACTACCACTAAGTGAGGACCATCCCTTAAATCCTATGAGCCCCTATGGAAATTCGAAATTAATGGTTGAAAAAATCCTGGAAGATTATTCAAAGGCCTATGATTTGAATTATGTTTCTTTAAGATATTTCAATGCAGCAGGAGCTGACCCCTCATCAGAAATAGGAGAATGGCACAATCCTGAAACTCATTTAATACCATTAGTACTGGATGCTGCTTCAGGAAGAAGAGAATCTGTGAGCATTTATGGAACAGATTATCCTACTCCAGATGGAACTTGTATTAGAGATTATATTCATGTTCTTGATCTGGCCCAGGCCCATTATAAAGCACTAAAATACTTGAATGAAAAAAATAAAAGTCAAGTATTTAATTTAGGTAATGGAAATGGTTTTTCAGTTAAAGAAGTAATTCAAGCTTGTCAGGAAGTAACTGGAAATCAAATTAAAGTTATAGAAGATGAACTTCGGCCTGGAGATCCTCCTATTTTAGTGGGAAGTTCCAAAAAAGCATATGAAGTACTAGGCTGGAATCCTCAATGGACAGATCTCCATGATATTATATCCACCGCATGGGACTGGTACCAAAAGTTATATATTAACAATGACAATCTTTAACTTTAATAAAAATAGAATTTAAAAAAAAAACTTTTTTGATGATTATTTAATTAAAACAATTTAATTATATTATTATTATTTATTAAACTGGTGGATAACTTGGCAAGGCGAAAAGCACAAAGGGAACTGGAAAAAGGAATTGGCCTTAAAGATAAAGGTGAATTCTTTGATGCCCTTCAGCACATGCAAAATGCACTGGAAATATTTTCTGATGCAGGAAATGCTGAGAAAACTGCAGACACCTTGTTAGAAATGGGTAAAACCTATTGTCAAATGGGTGAAAATGATTTTGCCCAAGAAAGTTACTATAATTCATTAGAACTTTATAAAGACACTGAAGATCTTATTGGTGAGGGTTATGCTTATGTAGGTATGGCTGAAATTCAAGAAAAAAGAAATAGGTATGATGAAGCCCGTAATACATATCACAAGGCCATAAAGAAATTTAAAAAAGCTGGTGACAGTGAAAAAGAAGCTAAGGTTATTTCACACTTAGCCAGTACTCTTGAAGCTCAAGGTGCCTACCATGACGCCATCTATGAACACGAACGTTCATTAGAAATTAATAAAAAAGAAAAAGATCTTGCAAGCGAACTATACAACTATGGACGTATCTTAAAGCTTAAAAATAAAATAAAAGCAAATAGGCCTACAAGCTCTGAATTTTTAATTTTAATAGGA
>DAWK01000136.1 GCA_002509745.1 Methanobacteriaceae archaeon UBA349
GGCATTATTATTTCACGGGCCCCTATGGGAGTATAACCTTTCTTTTCGACAATAGTTCTCAAAGGCCCCACTATACCTCCAGAATAGCCAGCTAAAGTATCAACCATAAATATTTCAGTTCCATTAGCTTCTGGAAGGTTTCTAATAAAATCCCAGACCAAGTTATATGTAGAAAAAACGGCCACTGGAAAGGCCAATCCAATGGTATTTTTAGTATTAACTGCACGGGCATCGTGTTTTTCTATGGGCTTAAGTTCCACAGAGTATTCTTTCCCTTGAAATACTTCTTTCATCTTGTTAACTACCAGCAAAGTGTTTCCCGTACCAGAAAAATAGTAAAAATCAATGCTTTTAGATTTAATAGTTATCACCCGTTATTTCGATTAATAATGATTTAATAATGATTAGATAAAGTAGAGAATTAATTTTAAATAAAGTAATAAAAAAATAAATATTATTCATCAATAGGTTCTTCATCTTTAAATTTAATGATGAATTGTGTTCCATTTTCACATTTCATATTAATCGAACCGTCAATTTGATTGATTAATCCATTTATAAGCATCATTCCCATATTACCCTGAGATCTAAAATCCAAATCTTCAGGGAATCCAACACCGTCGTCTGAAATTATTAATACATATGAATCATCATCTTTATAAAGTTTAATATTTATTTTTCCTTTTCCATTAGGGAAAGCATGTTTAAAACTGTTTATAATTGTTTCTGTGGCTATTAAACCTAAAGGAATAGCACGATCCACATCAATGGTTCCCTTTTGCAAATCCAGGCCTAAATCAACATTTAAATCCCGGGAATTATAGCTATGCATAATTTCTTTAGAAAGAGTACTTAAGTATTCAGAAAGCTCAATATCTTTCATATCCCCGGATTCATACAACTCCTTATGCAAAAGGGCCATAGATCTTGCTCGGTTCTGACTTTCAGTAAAGAGATCCTTTACATCAGGATCATTAATATAGTGAGATTGAATATTTAAAAGGCTGGAAATCATCATCAAGTTATTTTTCACCCTGTGATGAATTTCTTTCATGAGTATTTCCTTATCATGTAACGCTTTTTCCAGTTTTTTCTCCATTTTCCTACGTTCAGTTATGTCCCGGGCAATGTGCACACTTCCCAGAAGTTCACCATCAGGATTAACAATAGGAGAGGCCGTTACCAAAAAATAACCGCCTAGATTATCTTCCTGAACTTCTTGTGTATGTTCCAGGCCATCTTGAAGGAGTTTAGAGTGAGGACATTCTAATATAGGTGAATCAGTATGATGTACCACTTCATAGCAATGCAACCCAATACCTGCATCAGAAGAGACACCTAAACGATTGGCCATAGCCTTATTAATCTTTACAACCCTATGATCAGTGTCTAAAATAGCTATAAGATCTGGTAGGGCATCAAAAACGTATTTCCAAATATTGTCTGACTCTAAAATTTGAGCATTGTATTCTGTCATGAAAAACCTTTAAAATTTTTATCCTTATGATAGTCATTTTATTAAAAAGAATATTATAAAAAAGTTGTTATTAAAAATGATATGATTCTTTGGCTTTAATTTATGTTATTATGCAAATTATTTTAATTTAATTTAAGTAATTAATTGAAAAATATGAAAAAATGAGAAATATGAAAAAATTTAATCACCCACCACCATCACAGGTCCCAGTGCCCATGGATACGTCGGCCAAATCGTTTTTATTCTTAGATTTTTCTAATGCGTTTGCCGCATTGAACTTTTTAGAAGATTTTTTCTGGGGTTTAATATTATTTTCAGCCAGAACTTCAAGGGATTCACTATTATACCACATTTCGGAATGATCTATTTGAATCCATCCTTCATCTTCTTCTACTTTAACAGCAGAAACTTCTCCAGTAGTTCCAGTACCTCCGTATCTAACAGTTAAACCTACATTTACTTGCTTTCCACGGCCGTCAATAATTTGCATATCTAATCTCCCCGTATTTTTATAATGATTAATTAATTAGTTTGATTTAAATGATTTAAAAGATAATTATGCATTATTTACTAAGTCATTATTTTAAAAATTTTATTGCCCCAAAATTAGAACAAAATGAAAAAATAATTCTTACTTTTCAATGGAAATAGAGATAGATTCGGGTTCCTGAGAATCTTTATCATGATTTGCATCCTCACCAGATAGTGCGAGAATGACATAATCTCCTACTGACCCAATATCCTCAACAGAAACTATGAAAGTCTTTTGTTTTAAAGCGATATCACTCTTAGAAATAGTTACAGTATTTATAGAACCTTTTGAAAGGTCAATTTCCATATCAGAGATTTTTCCAATTTCCATTGCATTTTTATCTATAACTTTTTTACCTAAAAATTCAGTCACCTTCATGAAAACACCATTTTTTATTATGTTAGTTTAAAAACTTATAACTTTGGTATTCATAGAACCATTTAATTTAAAATTAACTAACAAAATATATAAATAAACTGAAAAACAGATACTAATAGTGAAAAATAAGCATATAATTAAAAATAGCCTTTCTTTTATCAATTAAAAAGAGAATAGGTAGAAACCAATAAAATGGAATAAATTCTGAAAAAATTTAAATTGAGGGATTTCAAAAATGGCAAGAAAAACCAAAGCAAAAAAGGAAAAAGCACCAGAAAAAAGTATTGAACTTGAAACTGAGGTAAAAGAAAAAAGCCAGGAAACCCAAGAGGAAAATGAGGGTAAATTGGAAGATTCCAATTTAAAAAAGGACATTAAAGAGAACACTGAAAAAATCCAGACCCATGCAGAAAAAGTTCTGGATGATATTATAAGCACCTTTAAAGGAAAACAGGAAGAGTTTGGTAAGACCATTTCCAATTACACCACTGTTACTGAAAAACCTTTAGTGGATCTCTTAGAAATCGACGAATCTTTAATATTGAAAGTTGACCTACCAAATATCAGCAAAGATGATGTAATTTTAGAAGTTACTGAAGAAAGTGTGGAAATCGCTGTTCAATTCGAAGAAGATATTGAAGAAATGGTGAAAGAAGCAGCTGCCGAAGAAGAATCTGATGATGAATCTCCTAAAGTTAAATATATCCTTAAAGAGAGAAGTAAAGGAAAAATAGAGCGATCTATACCTCTTCCCGTACAAATAAATATTGAAGAAGTTGCAGCTCGCTTTGAAGGGTCTGTGCTAATTGTGGATCTTCCTAAAATAAAGGAACCACGATTTAAGGTAGATATCAGTTAATTATAATTGAATCTCAAATCAGTTTTAAAGTTAGTATTTGAAAAATAAATTAAAAATACTGACTTTAATTTATATATTTTTTTATATATTTTTCTAGAATTTTTTATTTTCATAATAGCTTATTTTTAATAGCTTATTTTTATAATCAGAATTTGCATATTTACAAATAGTAAAGCTAAATCTATTTTCCAAAATATT
>DAWK01000064.1:0-2189 GCA_002509745.1 Methanobacteriaceae archaeon UBA349
TGATAATAATAATGATAATGATAATGATAGTTACTTCAGTAAAAAAAAATATTCTTTTTAATATTTTTTAAATCATATGAGATTTAAATATTAATCTAAAATCACTTTCATTCCATTCCGAATCTATTTTTAAAGCTTCCTCGGCCATTATATTCTTCCAATCAATTCCAGGAGCAATGCAGTTATTTTCCATGTGAGTGGCAATGGATGGTAAAGGTGTCCATAACTTAAATCGTTTACCATTAATAATTTGCTTGGTAGAGTCCAACCATACCCTGAAAACTATTTTTCTCATTTCTGTTGATTTGAGCATATTAACCGGATTTAACTGATACTTGGTAAGTGCCAACCACATACTAGAATCATAATTACCATTAACATAAGTTTTTAAAACTTCTTGAACATCGTTCAAAGTTTTTTTAGTGGTTAAAAATGTTAAACAAGTTGAATTAGCAGTTCTCCATTTTCGAGTTGCTGTGGACCTGGTTTCATATTTATGTTGATGTAGCGGATGATTATAATAATCCAGATGATCATAGGCCGAAACAAAATCAACATCATCATAGCTATCCATGAAATTAATCATTTCTTTAAATTGATTAGGGAGATAAAAATAATCGTCTTCAGCAAAATAAACCCTATTAGAATATTCCTGTTCTAAAAGGGCCATGATTTGAAGATCAAAGGTTGCTTGATTACCAATTCCTTTTAATTCAATTAATTCCAGGTCATCTTCAGAAAAATATTTTTGAAAAAGTTCATTATATTCCACTGGACAGTTATCCAACAATACAATCATTTTAACTTTTAAGTTTCCAAGAGAATCTTTAAAAGATTTTAAACAAAATTCAGAAAGTTTAAGTTTATCTTGACTAAAAACAGGGGGTATTTTTGATACACCTGGATAAATTCTATAAGCAACAGCTAAATCATAATCGTACAACCACATCACCCAGAAGTAATATTAATTTTCATTATTATTTATATGTTATCATTATAGTATAAAAGGTTATTATTGAATTATGAATAGATTTTCTTAATAGAATTAGGATAATTATTGAGATTATAATAATTTATTGAATTACTTCAACAATTAATTAATAATAACTTTTGTTAATTAAAGTTTAATAAGTTAATTAAAAATTAAAATTGGGCTAATAATTTTAAAATCATTATTTTTTAGGATTTTCCATAATAACATTTTTAAAGAAATCAATTGTTTTTCCCAGGCCCTGATCCAAAGACGTTTTAGCTTCCCAGTTAATGATTTTATTAGCCTTAGAAACATCAGGTTTCCTTTGGCGTGGGTCATCCACAGGCAATGGTTTAAAAGAAATTTTAGAGGAACCATTCATTTTTTGGAGAATAATTTTAGCAAAATCAATGATTTTATACTCGTCAGGATTTCCTAAATTCATAACTTCTCCATCAAGTCCGTTATAAGTCGAAAATCGGAATATTCCTTCTACTAAATCATCTACATAACAGAAACTACGACTTTGAGATCCATCACCATGAACTGTGATGTCCTCACCTTTAAGAACCTGATAAATAAAGTTGGGAACAACCCGGCCATCATTTATTTTCATTCTAGGACCATAAGTGTTGAATATTCTAACAATTCTACTATCAAGGCCAAACTCACGATGATATGACATTACAGCTGCTTCTGAAAATCTTTTAGCTTCATCATAAACCGATCTTGGACCATTAGGATTTACATTTCCCCAGTAGCTTTCTACTTGGGGATGGACTTCCGGATCCCCATAAATTTCAGAAGTGGAGGCTATAACATAGGTTGCATCCATGTTATGAGCTATTTCAAGAGTATTAAAAGTTCCATATGAATCAACTTTCATTGTTTCTAAAGGGAATTTAAAATAATCAACCGGGCTGGCAGGACAGGCAAAATGAAGCACTATGTCAAATTTTTCGGTGCGGGGAATATTAAACAGTCCTTTTTTTTCCATTTCTTGTCTTGAAGAAACATCAGCTTCTATAAACTGGAAATAAGGATTTGAATCCAGATGGGAAAGGTTATGTGCACTGCCGGTGAGAAAATTATCAATTCCTACTACTTCAAAGCCCTCAGCTAAATATTTATCAGCTAAATGGCTTCCAATGAATCCTGCAGCCCCTGTAATTAAAACTTTACCTTTTTTATCCATGAAAATTCTCCATAATTAACT
>DAWK01000064.1:2276-2789 GCA_002509745.1 Methanobacteriaceae archaeon UBA349
AAATATTTCGGCCATCAATAATAATCGGAAGCCTCATTAGTTCTTTTACCTTTTTCAAGTCAGTTTCTTTAAATTCTTGCCACTCAGTGATTATTAAAAGAGCATCAGCGTCCCTGAGGGCATCATATTTATCTTCAAAATATTTGACACTGCCTGATTCCGGCAAAATATTTTTAAAATTGTCACTAGCCTCGGGATCATATAAATGAAGGTTTGCCCCATTTTTTTCCAGTTCCTGAGTAATTTCAATAGCTGGTGCTTCTCGAATATCATCAGTTTCTGGTTTAAATGCTAATCCCCATACTGCAATATTCTTATCTTTATTAATCCACAAAATATCCTCTATTTTATTTAAAAATGACCTTTTTTGGAAAGCATTTATTTTTTCAGTCTCTTTTAAAAGTCCAAATTCCAGGCCATGATCCTCGGCAATTTTAATAAAGGCCTGGACATCTTTAGGAAAGCAGGATCCACCATAACCAATTCCGGCATTGAGGAAATTCTCTCCAATTC
>DAWK01000005.1 GCA_002509745.1 Methanobacteriaceae archaeon UBA349
ATGTTTCAAAATATTATAATTTAGCGTCTCGTGAAGGCAATTTCCCTTTCATGTTTTTATTGATATTATATCAAAGAATGGTTTCTTCCAGTTCACGGGCCATCTATTATTCATTAAATAAACGTTTGAACATACTTAACGAAGATCTTAAGGCAGCTAAATATTTGAAGAAAATGGATATGAGTAATATTGGAGATTTTGAAGCACAAGAGGCTTACGATGAAATTTTAGATTATCAAAGTGATGACGTAGCCCATAAAGCTTCGGGTAACTACAAAATAGAGCCCTATATGAAAGAAGAACTTGATATATTAACTGAATGTGTAGATTTAGCTAAAAAATCAGTATCCGGACGGCAAGATTTTAAACTTAAGAAACTTTTAGAGATAATTGATGATGTTATAGCTAGGGAAAGGGATCCTAAGGTAAAATTCATAATATTCACGGAATTTATTGAAACTCAAAATTATATAGGTGAGACTTTAAAAAGTTTAGGTTACAAGGTAGCCTACTTCAATGGTAGAATGAATCTAGAAGAAAAGATTGAAGCTAAAGCCAATTTTAAAGAGGATCATCAATTTTTAGTTTCTACAGACTCTGGAGGAGAAGGTATAAACCTTCAATTCTGTCATGTCATGATTAATTATGATCTACCCTGGAATCCTATGAAAATTGAACAAAGGATTGGTCGAATAGATCGTATCGGCCAAGATAAAGATGTATTAGTTTTCAATTTTGTTTTGGAAAAGACTATTGAAGAAAGGGTTAGGGATATTCTGGATCATAAATTAGGTATGATTGCTGATGAGTTTGGTGACGATAAACGAAGAGATGTTCTAAGCTTATTGCAAGATGAATATAATTTCGATAAAATATTCATGGAAGCCATAAAAGAACGAAAAGTCCAAGAAAGGGAATTGGAACGTATTGGAAGCGAAATGTATGTTCAAGCCAAGAAAATTATTGAAAAACAGGATCTACTAGTTCCCTTCACTGAAGATGAAGATCGTCGTCAAATTGAGAATTATATGGTGGAAGATGAACGTACTATTGTTGAAAACCTGGTTAGAACTTATGCTCGATTTAAAGAAGTGGAAATAATAGAGTATTCTAAAAAGAAAGACACATATTACTTTGAACATCCTATTAATGGCATGAAACTTAGAAATATGGTTTTTGATAGGGAATTAGCAATAGAAAATGAAAAATATCATTATATTAACTTAAATCATCCATTAGTTAAGTCAATAAATAATGAGATAATGGAAAATGATTCATTATCCTTTGACTTAGAAATTGGTGGTTATTCTAAGCATCTTAAAGGAACCTTATTCTACTACAGATTGGAATTAACTAATAATGAAGGATTTCTGAGAAGATACTTAATGTCAGTATTTATTAATCAAAGAGGCATTTATGATGCACAGGCTACGCAATGGTTTGAATCAAACCATAGTTTTGACTTTAAGATAGATTTAATTGACGATATGCTGGAAAATATCGAATCTCTTAAAAAGAAGGCCGAAAAGATTAGAGACGTGAAAATTAAAGATTTTATGGTTTCTACTCAATTAGAGCTTCATGAAAAAATAGAAAAAGAAAAAGAGAACTTTGAAAAATATTTCAAAGATAAAGAAGTAGCCATTGAAAAAATTGCCATTGATAATATTCGTGAACATAGATTAAGAGAATTATATAATCAGCGAGAACAAGAAAGAATTGATTTAAAAAAGAAGATGAATTTAGTACCACAAATCAATTTATTTGCCGTGGCAGAAGTTACTTTAAGGCCTTAAAGAGGGATAATATGGTTCAAGATAAACTAGTTAATGAAAAAGATGAGTTTGTGGAATCTTTGCATTTGACTCCTGAAAAAATTAGAGAAGATCTGGAGAAAATGCGAGATGTGAAAGGATTTCCAATTGGGGATATAGAAGATATTTTAGAGCTTTCTAGTCCTCCTTATTATACGGCCTATCCTAATCCATATATTAAAGATTTTATTGAGTTTTATGGTACTCCATATGATGAGGAAACTGATGATTACGATGTAGAACCTTTTGTAGGGGATGTCAGTGAAGGAAAGAATGATTCAGTGTATAATGCCCACTCTTATCATACTAAAGTTCCTCATAAAGCTATAATGAAATATATTGAACATTATACGAAACCTGGAGATATTGTTTTTGATGGATTCTGTGGAAGTGGAATGACTGGCGTGGCTGCTCAAATATTGAATAGAAAAGTTATTTTGTCAGATTTGTCCACCGCGGCTACATTTATTGCATATAATTATAATAAATTTACAGATTCTGATAAATTCATAAAAGAAGCTGAATATCTTGTTAAAACTGTTGAAAATGAGTATGGTGAGTTATATAGAACTAATCATATTCATTCTGATGGTAATATAGAAAAAGGCATAGTCCATTATACTATTTGGTCTGATTTGTACTTATGTCCATTTTGCAAATCGGAGCATATTTTTTGGAAAGAAGCTGTTGATAAAGAAAATAAGAGAGTTTTAAGCGAATATAACTGCCCTAATTGTGATTCTAAGATAAATAAAAAAATTTGTAAAGTTGTGGATGAAAAAATTTACGATTCTGTTATAGGCCAACATATTATACTAACAAAGAAAGTTCCAGTATTAATTAATTATTCTATTAAGAAAGGAAGATTTGAAAAAGAACCTGATGCAGATGATTTGAAACTCATTAATAACATAAATTCAATGGAAATTCCTTATTGGTATCCTTTTAATGAAATCCCTGACGGTTATAATACTAAACAACCAAAAAAATCACAGGGATTCAGTCATTTATATCATTTTTACACCAAAAGAAACTTGCTAGTTCTAAGTTCTTTATTTAATAAATGCAATACAGATATGTTAAAATTTGATTTTTTAAATACAAGTTGGCATGGAACTTTAATGAGAAGGTACAATCCCCGAGGCGGCCATAGACCTTTAACTGGGACTTTATATGTCCCTCAGTTGTCTAGTGAAGCTAACATGTTAGAGGTATTTGATCATAAAGTGAAAATGCTTAAAAAGTTTCTAGAAGCTAGAAAAATAAAAAATTTTTTGCATAGATTATCTGCACAATCTACTACTGATCTAAGCAATTTAACTAGTAATTCTGTTGATTATATTTTCACAGATCCTCCTTTTGGATCAAATATTATGTATTCCGAACTTAATTTAATCTGGGAATCTTGGCTTAAGGTATTTACCAATAATAAAACTGAAGCAATAATAAATCAGTTCCAGAATAAAGGAAATTTCGAATATAATGATCTTATGACAAAATCATTTCAAGAAATGTTCAGAATATTAAAGCCAAATAGATGGATAACTGTTGAATTCCATAATTCGAAAGCTGAAATTTGGAGAATTATACAAGAATCAATTGTCAAGGCGGGATTCATCATAGCTCAGGTTGCTGTTTTAGATAAAAAACAGGGCAGTTTTAAACAGTTAACTTCGCCGGGTTCAGTGAAAAATGATCTTGTCATAAATGCATATAAACCATTTGAATCCTTTTCAGAATCTTTCTTTAAAAAAACTGGACTGAATATGGAAAAAGACTTCATAGAGATGCATTTGCATAAACTTCCAAGTGAGCCAAATATAGAGCGTACGGAACAAATGCTATATTCTAAACTCTTAGCCCAGTATATCCAAAATGGATTTGAAGTTAGAATGGACGCATCAGAATTCTATGAGATTTTAAGAGACAATTTTGAAGAAAGAGACGGCTACTGGTTTAATGAAGACCAAATTGAAGAATATGAGAAAAAAACTAGTCTGAAAAATAGATTAGGTGATGAAGATTTTAACCAGACCATTTTAGGAATTTCTGATGAAAAAAGTACGATAATTTGGTTAGCTCAGTTTTTACAATTCCCTAAAACCTATGATGAAATATTTATAGATTTCTCTAAAAATTTATTAACTTCTACGGATAAAATCCCTGAATTAAAAATCATCCTAGAAGAAAACTTCACCACAGAAGGCGGAAAATATAAATTACCTTCTGATTTAGAACGAAAAGGAAAAGAAGAAGTTAGAGACAAACGACTCATCAAAGAATTCAATGAAATCCTAGAAGAAACCCTAAAATCTAAACGTAAAATCAAAGAAGTCCGAAAAGAGGCCCTACTCCACGGCCTAATGAAATTATACAAAGAAAAAGACATTGACCAGATAAAATTATTAGGAAATCGTTTAGATAGGAAAATAATCGATTCTGACGATGATATTTCTGCAATAGTTGACTGGGCTATGTACAAATAATAAAGTGAGACTATGAACAAATGGTATCAATCCTTAATAAAAGAGATTGAAAATTCAGGAAATAGAATCTTCCTTCATGATCCTAACGGCCTACTGGATGATATGAACCTCCAGGGAGATCTATCCCTAAAATACCATTTACATCAGTATCGATGTGATGCTGAGCTTTTTATTTTTTTAGATAAATACCAAGATGAATCTATTATATTTTATTCCAAAGAGGAAATCCAAAGAGGATTTATTTCTAACCAATTTAGCGTTATAAAACTTGATTTAAAAACAGTTTTTCCAGATTTAGATATCAATATTTTAGAAAACATGGATGTTAGCTTCTTACAGCACATTTACAATTATTATCAAGAACTAAAATCCCAGGATAAATCCATGGATACAGAACAGCTCATTTTTAAGAGTGTTTGGGGTGTAGATCTAGGAGATCTGTATTCACCTACCAATAACTTGAAAATAGCATTATCTAATCTAATTGATGATAAGGATTTAGATAAATCAATTATTGAGAAAATATCTGAAAAATTAGATCTTAATATCCAAAATCTTAAAGAAAACAAACAATTATTCTTAGATTGGATAGAAGAAATAATTTTAGATTATATTTCAGCTTTAGATGAAAATAAGCATCCTAAATATGATTTATCCAATAATTTGATACAATTTTATTTATCTAAAATAGAAATAAGCTCAAATGCAATATCTGAAAAAATTAACAACGATATTATTGAAAAGGAACCATGGTTAGTTACTTTTAAACGAGATCCTTCTCAAGAATTTCTTAAAAGTAAAATTGAATCTGATATTTCTACATTTAAAGAAATCTTCCAAAGAATCAATAAAGACGAATTTGATTTAAATCAAATTGATGATTTATTCCAGTTATCTAAAACCTTTTTTGAAATATTTTATACCATCCAATCAAATGATTGGCCTCTAAATGATTTTATGGACATAGAATATTGTTACTTATCATTAAATAACTTATTTAAAAAGTTGCTTGCAGGAAATACGTTTGAGCTTCTCTTTAACTATCCTTATAATAACAAACCATATACAGTAAACCGTATATTAGACCATATTTATCACAATTATCCGAATGAGAACATTGCTTTGATTTTATTAGATGGAATGTCCTATGATGAATGGTTTGTTCTTAAAGAATATCTGGATTCTTTCCAAATTCAAGAAATGGAAACCTTTGCTATTCTACCAACAATTACCTCTTTTTCCAGAGCATCTATCTTTTCAGGAAAGGTACCTAAAAATTTTATTGAAAATAAAAAAATAAATCCCAATTCTGAGATTAATGGTTTTTATTCTTATTTAAAAGGAAAAGGGATTGCAGAAGAGGACATTCTCTTTGGAAGGATTGATTTAAATAACAATTATGTAAAAAACAAAAAAGAAAACATTGGTTTTGAATTTTTACAAGGATATGGTTCTTTAGGTTTAATATGCAATTTATTTGATGATTTGAGTCATAGTGCAGTAGTATATGGTGAAATAAAATCAAATCTTTATAAAAACATCCGCAGTGCCATCGAATCCTCTCAAATTGTGCAACTTTTGGAAAAATTACATCAATATGGTTATAAAATTGTTTTAGCTTCTGATCATGGCAATATTTTTAGTAAAGGTAATGGAATTGAATCTAATAAAATGTTAGAATTTGAAAAAAGGAAATCTAATCGTTGTCTAATTTTTGATAATGAAAGCTTTGCAGATAAAATGGTGGAAGAAAATCCAGATAAATGTGTTAAATTTAATTATAATATTATTTCTAATGACTTATTTTTAGTTTTAGCGACTGAAAATTACTTTTTCTCTAAAGAAGACAATTATTCAATTACTCATGGCAGTTTCATGCCTGAAGAGTGGATAGTACCTCTGGTGATTTTAAAATGATAGTGGGATTAGATAAATCATTTAAACCAATTTGGGTTTATAAAATGCTTCAATTAAGTAAACCGGGTTTAGAATTCAATTCATTAAAAGAAGAATTCTTTAATATCATTGAATTTAGTGGTTTAAAGTCAAAAAAAAATGTTTTAACAATTATCCGCAGATATTATCTTAATTTAGAAAAGAAAGATGGAAAAGAATACTTTGCTGAAAACTATCTACATAATCTTTCTTTAGAATATTCATTTGAATCTTTAAAACCGGTTCTATTTTTTGTTTTTTTAATTAATTGTCCAATCGCTCAATTTCTACAATCTAAAATAAATCGACATTTTAGTGATCAGGAAATAATTGATAATATTATCCTCCATAAATACGCAAAAAAAGTTTATGGGGATAGAAAAATTGTAGAATTTGCAGTTAGTTACTATTTGAAAATTTTAAGCTATTTTGATATTGTAAATCAAATTAAAAGAAAATATTATTGGAAAAATAAAAAATTAGATGTTCCTAATCATATTTTAAAAGAAATACTTATTGTATATGCTCATTTAAGAGATGATTTTGAAATAGATATAAACCATCTTCATGATGAAACAGCATTTGCAATATTCAATTTAGAGAATTTGGAAAGCGTTTTAATGGAATATAATTCCATTGAGTGGGCCTATCAAAAAAGAGTAGATTCTAGAAAAATAATTATCACTAAAAAGTATAAAAAAACGTAAAAAGGGGTAAAATGCACGGCAGAGTAGAATATCCAACTAAACACATATCTATACGGGTTCCATGGCATGATAACGAATGGAATGGGGAAATATGTGAAAATCCTCATTTAAATAACTCCTGTACTATTTTAAAGAGGATTGCTGAAGAAAAATTTGATGCTCGTGAAGAAGAAAATGCAGGAAAATCTATTGATAATTTAGAAGAAAGAATATGGCCACCATGTGTCCATGAGCGAGGTATGTTCATGTCCCCATTTGATTTTACCGCTACCATGATACATCCATATAAAAGATTTTCCAAACTTCATAAACACTTCAAAGAAACTTATTTTCATATGTCTGCACATTCTGCATCTGCCGTTCCATTTAGATGGATGTTAAAATCTAATCTTAATCAATTTGCAGAAGAATATGGTCTTGATTGTTCAGATGAATACGAACCAGACATTGGATTTCATTCAAGTTTTACCCAAGGCTACCATAATCAAAAAACTTTGTTAGATACGTTTTTTGGCCATGTAAAACCAGATGAGAGCTTATGCTTTTTTTATGCTAAAAATGTTCCATTTGTAGAGGAAAGAGGAAGAGTACTCATAGGTGTAGGAAAAGTAAAAAAGATCGCTCCTTCTATGGAACATCTAAGAATAAGTGATGATGGAATCAAATCCATGATATGGGAGCGAAATATTCAGCATTCTATAAGAGAAGGATTTGATGAAGGATTTATTTTACCTTATAATGAAATTTTAGAATATTGTAATGAGAATTCTGATTTAGATCCTTCAGATATAGCTGTTGTGGTACCTGATGATCACCGACCGGAATTTTCGTTTGCTTCGGAATTTGTTACTCCTGATGCAGCTATAAATGTATTATTACAAACCATTAAATCATTAGACAAGATTAAAGAACATATTCCAGGACCATGGACCAAGTGTCAAAATTGGATTGATGAACAATTAGGGGAACTTTGGAAACTTAGAGGGCCTTATCCAGGTTTAGGTTCTGTTTTAAGATCTTTTGGCATAGATTTGGGGAATATGATTGCCAATGAAGTTAATCAAATGGCAAAATCTGGTGAAGACCATTGGAATATTTTAGATGAAGTATTTAAGAATCCGCCGGAGTATTTACCTGAAAATTTGGCTATGCAAATAGGTAGACTTCATCAGAAAAAGTGGTCTAAACTTTCTGATGAGCGTAAATCATTTTTAAAACTGATGAGTCGATTTGAAATAGATATTGATCAAGCTAAAATGTTTTATAATTATGAAAATCGAGAAAATGAGCTTATATTCTGTGAAGATAAGGAAATTATCGAAAACCCTTACCTTTTATATGAACTTTCACGATTCCATCCTAATTTCATTAACTTCTGGAGAATAGATTATGGTCTTTTCCCTGATGTATCCATAAGCAAAAATTATCCTATTCC
>DAWK01000170.1 GCA_002509745.1 Methanobacteriaceae archaeon UBA349
TTTAGGGTTTATTGAATACAACATATTGCACCCCTTACCTCTAATCCATACTTTTGATGTCACCAATCTATTATTTGGTGTTATAATTCTTACCATATCCACTGGTCTGGCCGAAGAGCTATTATTCAGAGGGATAGTACAAAAAAATGCCGAAGATGTATTAGGAATGGCCATAGGATTACTATATACCGCATTACTATTTACCAGTCTCCACATTGGCTGGAACTCCCTTACAGATTTGATATTTGTATTCAGTGTAGCTATATTCTATGGTTATTCATTCCAAAAAACCAGAAGCATACTGGGGATTACCATTTCTCACGGACTTTCTAATTCAGTCTTATTCTTAGTAATGCCATTTTTAATATTCTAAAATAAATATTTTAAATATTTAATACTAATAAAAATTTAGAATAATTAATAGAAAAATAATAAAAAAAGATTCTAAAAACTATTATTCTGGAAAAAAATTTATTATATTTATTATAAAATAAAAAAAATAATTGAAAAATAAAAAATTATTTACTTTTGTAGATTAATTACAATCCAATAAATCATTTAAATATTCAGTTAATTCTTTTTTTGCTTCTGGTTGTTCAAAAGCGAATTCTAAAGATGTTTTCAGCCATTCAACTTTATTACCAATATCATAAGTCTTTCCCTGAAAAACATAGCCATAAATATCATCCAAAAGTCTCATAGCATCGGTTAATTGAATTTCCCCTCCAAAACCAGGAGGTACATCATCAATATGATCAAATATCTTGCTATCAAGCACATATCTACCCATGATGGCTAGATTAGAAGGTGCTTCATCTACAGCTGGTTTTTCAACCATGTCTTCAATCAAGTAAAGATTTTCATCCTTTTTCTGACCCTTAATAATTCCATATCGTTCTACTTTATCTACAGGAACTTCTTCTACGGCAATGGCTGACGAACCATATTTTTCATAGACATCCATGAGTTGTTTAGTGCACGGAACCTCAGATCGAGTTATGGTATCCCCTAATAAAACAGCAAAAGGCTCTCCATCTATATGCTTACGAGCACAATAAATAGCATCTCCTAAACCTTTCTGTTCTTTTTGGCGGACATAGTAAATATCAGCTAACTCAGAGATAGCTTCAACTTCCCTCAAGTACTCATCTTTATCATTTTCTTTTAAAATATATTCAAGTTCAAATGAGCGGTCAAAATGATCCTCAATAGACCTTTTTCCTTTACCAGTTACAATCAGTATATCATCTATTCCGGAGGCCACGGCCTCTTCCACCACATACTGGATAGTTGGTTTGTCAAATACTGGTAACATTTCTTTAGGCTGGGCTTTGGTAGCTGGTAAAAATCGAGTACCTAGGCCTGCTGCGGGTATAACTGCTTTCATTGTAGTCACTCATCACATGTAAAATATATTATTGTTAATTTTTTTAGTATTTTCTGAAGTTTTTTGAGCATGAGGATAGTAAATATAGCTTGAGATTATTTTAATTCTTTTGTTTTCTTCAGCTAATGTAAAATTTCCCACCCAGTCTGTGGCGGGTCCAATAATAATAAATGTTCCAGAGAAATTTTGACCATTATTGGAGAAATTTCCTCCACCAGTCCAGGCAGCACACTTCATAGTGTAAACTCCTGAAAATTCTGTGCTAAACATGGCCTTTTTAAGATCCTTTGATAATAGTGCAGAAATGGTGTTATAGTTTATTTTAATGAAATTAAGGTGGCCTTGACCAGACAATCCATTTTTATCATAACAAACTTGAGTTCCATTGATTTCATGAAGATCAAAAAACTGAGCTCCTGGTAAATCAATTTTGAAATTAAAATCTTTTCCCTTACCATAAATAGAATAAAAACCTGCTATGGAACCACTATCCGAAGAAATAGGGGGTAACCACACGTCAGCAGTATAATTATAAGGTATTTGATCAAAAATAGCTCCTTGAACAGCACCAGTGGAATAATCTAATATAAAAATACCACTCGCACATAAAACAATTACTAAAAAAATTAAATACTTACGAGACATTAATTTCACCAACGAAAATAAAAAATAAAAAGAAGAAGAAAAATTATACTATCCGGGCAGGTAAACTACATAAAGCCGGTATTTGAGTAAATACAATGGAAACAGACCCATCAGCATTAACTGTTAAAAGTTCTTCTTCATATACTAACTCATTAAAGAGACTTATGCCATCCAAATTGTCATTTTGTTCGACTTCAGATATAGAATTCCCAATAATCACAGTATTATCTGTAAGGTTATTTGGAAGTTTAGCTACCGTCAGATTATTTAGCAAAACATCAGACAAATTGTTATTGGTTAATGGATTTATAGTATTTGACCATCCTTCCATTTTAAGATTTAAATCTTGATTTGTTGTACTAGCACTATCGTAAAGACCTTTCCATCCTACAATTCTAATAGTAGTCCCTGCTGGAAGTTTTTCATTGCCATAGCCTAATAATTTACTTAAATCTATAACCACAGACCCATTAGTTGGTTTCATCCAAGTTTCAATATAGAAATTTTGGACAGTTCCATTCTTCAAGGTAGCATTTTCTATGATCATATCCACATGAGCCCAAGTAGTACCATTGTTATGAATAGCAAACTTAGTTCCTTTTTCACCAACCTGAGAAGGTTCAGCACTAGGTGTTAACATCATATATGCAGCAACACCAATAATAGCAACTAAAATCACTATTAAAGCTATAAAAAGTATATTTTTGTTCATTGTTTCACCTTACAAAATGGTTACTATCTTATAAGTAACAACAGCAGCGAAAACCAGCAAAAGAGGCATAATCGCGATATTAGACCCTTTTATAAACGAGCTTATTCGATTGCTATAATTTACTTCCGAGCTTAAAATTTCCTTTAAGGCCAAAAACAAAATTAATGCGATTACAGCGATTATACTGTAAGTCATTACTTGGCCCAATGTAACAGCAGTTGTTGTTGTAGTTACAGTTGATATCATATTTTCCCCCGTCAATTCTTACTTACTATTAAAATTATATTATTAATTAACGTTAATTAATATAATATATTTTATAAAAAGTATTAGATATAAATCTTTTGATTTTAACCCTAATTCTAATTAATATTAATCTTTATCACCATAATAAGAGCATTATATGCACTAATAAGAATTATAGGAATACTATCATTTATATTCAACCATTATTTAAATTAGAAATAAAATAAGCAAATTTTAATTAAATTAATATAGCTATAACCATTTTATATCACAATAATATTTATAAAATCATCCCGAGATAGTTTCTTTATCAAAAGTGTTTTTTGATGACTTTTTATTCCAGATATTATCTCTACATCCATTTTAGTCAATTTAGACATTTCTTTAATAATTTCTTTATTGGCCTTCCCTTTTTGAGGTATGGCTTTTATTCGTATTTCGAGTCTTTCTCGCCAAGAATTATAACCATAAATTTCAAATTTGGATGCATTGGCCGAAACTTCAATATCTACTAAAATTCCACCCTCAGTTTCTTTTATAGCTTTCATTTTATTTCCCATTCACCATAAAACATGATTTATAATTATAACTTTATGAAATAGCATATAAATAAATATTTTGACAAGTATATTAGATTATTTATTAAATAATTTAAATTATAGCCCTCACAATGGCAAAGTATAAATACTGAAAAAGAGAAATGATGATATACTTGCATTTAGAACTGTTTTTAAAGAATGCAGGGGTGGTCGAGCGGTCAAAGGCGCTAGGTTGAGGGCCTAGTGGGTCAGTCCCTTCGCGGGTTCGAATCCCGTCCCCTGCACCATTATAATAATTGAAATACTATTTTTAAAATAATTAAAGATTTATAAGAAATTTAAAAGCTAAATTAAATTATAATATTTCTTATTTTAAATTTTAATCTAATATATTTTAATCTAATATAATAGGATTAAATAAAAATAGATTTGTAAATATGTTTAATATGTTAATTTAATCAAAAATTGATTATTAAATTATTTATCACTTACTATAATTTCCACCTGCATTTCTTCCCCATTTTTTAAATCATTTATTAAATCACTATTTAAATCACAGGCAGCCTTGTCCGCATTTATCATCAGAGTCCGTCCGCAAATATAATCACTTTTTCTGCAAACAATATCTTTAGGATGATCTAAAGGTAAATCTGGGTGTCCATGGCCAGTAATTACATCATAGGCATTTTTAGTCTTTAATATAACTTTTATTTCAGCATTTCTTCTCATGGCCTTTTTAAGTTCTTCAGAGAAGTCTTTCATGGATTTTTCTGAGGCCACACCTACAATACAATCCGCTTTTATAGAAATTTCATGATCAGTGGTTAATTCAAAGGTTGTTTTGTGTTTAGAGGTTACATTTGTATGTCCATGTGTTTTAAGGGTGAGTTTCATTAAATCACTTCAAGTTGTTATTTAGTAATAATAGCTTTGAGTATGGATAGGGCACTCCTAAGTAAGCATACCCATTAAAATCAAATATGTTGATAATATGGAGCATTTTGCAACTGCCCTGATTATAACCCCCCAGGCGATAACTAGGCCCGC
>DAWK01000102.1 GCA_002509745.1 Methanobacteriaceae archaeon UBA349
TTTTTGAAATATCCAAAGAGAAACCAGATCTGGTAATTTCCGGAATAAACATTGGTGAAAATCTTGGAAAATCCGAATTAACCACTTCTGGAACTATTGGGGCTGCTATGGAAGCAGCTACTTATGGAATACCTTCCATAGCCGTTTCCATACAAGTTAATCAGGGTGATATTAAATTCCATGATGGGCATGTGGATGTGAACTTTGAGGCAGCAAAGCGAATAACCCGAAAGGTGGCCCAAAATATTCTAGAAAAAGGCTTACCTGAAGGTGTGGATTTAATAAATCTTAATATTCCATCTCATCCCGAAAACGATGAAATTTTAATTACTCGTTTGGGTGAGCGGATGTATAACGTCCATATTCAAAAAAGATTGGATCCTAGAGGAAGGCCATATTACTGGCTGGATGGAGATCCTGTAGAAGATGACAGCCCGGGAACTGATGTTCACACACTAAAAATGGAAAAAAAGGCCACACTAACTCCTATATCTCTTGACTGTACTTCTGATTTGAGTTTAATGCAAGAATGGTTTAAGTGATTTAAATCAAAGTGATGTTTTGAGTATTTTGGGTAGCTTTATCCCCCTATGTTACCCTCTCAATAGAAACTCAAACTAATCCGGATTTATAATTTTATTATTTTTCTCCTTTAAAATACAAAATCATAAAGATGCCCTTAATTTAATGAAATGTTATTTTAATTTGCTGGCAACTATTGGAATACCTGAAAGACATTTTGATTTATAGTATTTAAATTATCATGAAAAAGTGAAACAAATCGTACTGGAATCAAATCTTTAAAATTTAAATTTTTGAGTAAAAATCCTGAAAATAATTATTAAAACTCTCTAATTTTATTATTTTATAAAATTTAAAATATTTTTTATTTAAATACTCATTTTAATGCCTTTATTTTAAAAAATAAGGTAAATTGGTCATAATTTGGTGCAGATTTGGGTCTAATTCTGGAATAATTACTTTTAAGTAAACAGAGTTATATTCAAACAGACTTTTCTAAAAATATAAAATTCTACTATAAGAAAAGTAAAAATTAGGAAAGGAGGACAAAAATGGTTTATGAAATATTGATACCATCTGTCCCGTTTTTAGGAGCTTACATAACTACATTTGTTCTTTACAAGAAGGGCCTTATAAAAAAGGCTTTACACGTTAATTTATGGAACTTCATACTATTGTTATCATTCATCGTATCTGGTGGGGCGGGATTCTTACTAATGGTTCTAATGGAACTGGGGATAATTTCAACTGCCAATCTCGGATTATTATACTGGCATGTTGAATTTGGAATAACTCTAACTTTGGTAACTATTTTCCACTTACACACATACTGGAAAAGTACCAAAAAAATATTATTTGGGTCTAAAAAGAATAAGGGGGTGTAAAATTGAATAAGGGACGCTTAATTGAAAAAATGAAAGATACAGTGATTAAAGCCCGTTCTTTTTATGAGAATCTCTCTCCCAGACAGTCTAAGGCAGTGAATATTCTGGCCACAGCACCCCTCATCGCGGCCAGTATTGATGGTGCCTGTGCTGGAGGATGCCCCTATGGCCTATCATATGATCCATATCCCGGACAATGTGCTAGGTATATGGATTCTAATGGGACCGGAGCTTGTGACTTGGCATCAGCTGATGTAGCAACGCAACAAACTACTAGCAGTAGTGATACCAGCAGCCAAGATTCCTCCTCTCAGCCATCAAGTTCATCTAACGACAATGGAAATTCTGGTGGTGTTAGTTCTGATGATACCAGTACAGATAATGCTTCTAATGCCTCTACAGTACCTGATTCTACTTCAACGGGCATTGACAGTTCTTCTACTGCGGATGGAACTAATTTTCATATTCTTCCAGCGACTCTGATACTACTGGGGGCGTACTTGTTAACCTATTATCTATTTAAAAAAGGAATATTAAAGGCCAGAGTTCATAAAAGGATTTGGAATGGGTTGTTAACCTTTGGATTTTTGGGAATGGGAATAACTGGAGTTATACTAACTGTAATGATTAACTTGGGAATATCAACGGTTTATAATTCTGGGATGACTTATTGGCATGCTGAACTAGGACTATTGATGGTTTTAGCAGCTTTTATACACTTTCATATCTACCGAAGGCCGTTTAAAAGAATGTTCAAGGTTTTATTTGATTCAAATTCTTCAAAAAAGAATAAAAATGTCATGAAAACTCCTGGAACTTCTAAATGAAAAACTTATGGATTAAAAATAAAATTCTATTTATAAATTTTATTTTAATCCATTCAACTCCTTTAGGTAACTTTATCTTTAATTCCGGCAAATTATTAGTTAGAACTTTTTAGGGACTTTTTATCCCAATAACTATTCTGTGATGTTCATGAAAAAAATACTCTGGTGGCTTATTGCTGGTACTAAAGGAGGCATAAATAGGGCCCGAATAATTAATGAATTAAATGAAAGGCCATATAATGCTCACCAGCTATCAGAAAAACTAGAACTAGATTATAAAACTGTCAGACATCACATAAAAATTCTTGAAGAGAATAAAATCATTACTTCAACTGGGGAAAAATATGGAACCATGTATTTTTTATCATCTCAACTTGAAGATAACTATAAATTATTTGAAGAAATCTGGAAAAAAATGGGAGAAAATTAGGAACGGTGATTAAATGTTAGTGGAAGGGCCCGAGCCGTTATTTGAAGGAGGTCATTTTGAGAAAGAATTCCCCGTAGATGATCCTGGATTGGCCATGCTGGCTGTTTTAGTGGGAGCAATTAACATAGCAGTTTTATTGTTAATGCTTTATGTTTACTTGAAAAGCTACTTGAGATTAAAATCACAATTTACATTGGGACTTTTAGTGTTTGTAATGCTGTTAATCCTCCAAAATACAATATTTATAACATTTTTGCTTATAAGAGAAGGATTCAGAGGACCAGGAATGGGAGTACCTGTTTTAACGATTAATTTAACTCAGCTAGGAGCATTAATTGTTCTTTTAAAAATAACTTGGGATTGAGGCACTAAATTAAAATATATAATAAAAATTCCATTTTATTTTTCTTATTTTTTTAAATATAATCTGTTTTATGGAACTGATTGAAAATTTATTTAATATTTGAATCAATATATTTCATGGAAATATTTAAATCCCTTTTTTTCTTTGTCTTAGCGGGTTTATGTGAATCGGTGGAGGATAATTAATCTGGCTCTGGCTTAGAGAAGGAAAAGGCCCTGAATTAGCAGTATTAGGTGCCATAATTCTTGTTATGTATGGAATAATTCCCACACTACAACCAGCAAGCTTTGAAAGATTTTATGCTGCCTATGGTGGAATATTCATTGTAATGGCTCTTTTATGGGCCTGGCAAGTTGATAAATTTATTCCAGATAAATTTGATATTATTGGAGCTTCTCTGGCATTGATTGGGGGTTTTATAATAATGTACTGGCCCAGAGCTTCTTAATATAATTTAAAATAATTAAAAATCTAATCCATAAAAATAATATTAGTTATAAATCAATATATTTTTTTTAAATTTAAAAATAATTTATTTAATAAAATTTTGATGAAATTAATTATTGCTAACTAAAAAAGCTATTTTAAGAATTTATTTAATATTTAACTCTTTTAATAAACGATCTCTTTCTTTTCGGAGTTCTTCTAAAAGTTCCTCATTGCAGCAGTTTTCTTTTTCCAGATGGGCTAATGTTACTGTTATGGCCTCGAGGTTTGTTTCTAATTGGTTTACGGGCATTTTCTTACTTCCTGGGATTTTATTTAATAATATTTTAGAATATTAATTAGCTCAATATTTGTTTATTTAAATATATTAACCGTTTCTATTTTTTTTATTACAAAATAAAATTTAAGTCCCTATTGGAATTATTTATATTATTCTGATTTTTCTATTTAATCACTTATTATCTCACATTTCTTATTTCAAGTTCTAGAAGAATTAATATAGGATGAGAATGTTATAAAAAATATTAGATATTGTTAGAAACACAATTATTTAAGATAATTATATTATGAGTTGATAGAATGGCACAGGAAGATTACGATTTTCAAGTTAATAAACAATTTTTAAGATTTAAAGACAAAGAAGTGGTTGTAAGTTTAAAAAACCGGGAAGAAGATGAAGGAAAAGTTGTGACTCTTGATAATTATCTTAACACCGTTCTAATAACTGAAAATGGCTTAAAATTTATTAAAGGCGGTAAAATTGCTTTTATGGCCATAAAAGATAGTTAAAATTAATATTATTTCAGAATATTGCACTGATTTTTTAAATTTATTTCTAAAAATATAGGTATTTATAAATTTTTTTATTCTGTTATTTTGAATTTTAAAAAATAAAATTTTAATTTAATGTAGATGGATTGAATCTGCATTAAATTAATAGACTCAAATATTTAATGTGATTAAATAGAGTCGTCTACTTTGATGCCTAAAATATTTCTTTTACCTTTATAAATGTCTCTGGCAATCTGAGCACTTCCCATAGAACCTGATGTTGGCGATATCCTTATTAATGGAACTACTCCTTCTAAATACTCTTTTAAAAGACCATAAAAGTTAATAGGTTCTTCCATGGCACCTATAGACCCGGTCAGAACTATTCCATCTACTTTATTAGCAATACCTATTAAACCCCATATTTCCATGGCAATAGTCATCATCATGGTATCTAA
>DAWK01000129.1 GCA_002509745.1 Methanobacteriaceae archaeon UBA349
TATGCCATAACCAAATGGGCCGGAGAACTCATGTGCATGAATTCGGCCACTATGCATGATACTGAAACGGTTAGGGTACGCCCTGTTAACTGTTATGGGCCTCATGAAGCTTATTCCAAATATAAAGGATTTATACCTATCTTCATTTACCACGCCTTGCACAACAAACCATACGACGTTTATATGGGCCACAAAAGGATAATTGATTATGTAGAGGATACGGCACGTACCTTTGCTAATATTGTGGAAAACTTTATCCCGGGGGAGGCCTACAATGTGGGCAGTAAACAGGAATGGGAACACGAAATAAAAGAGTATTCGGATATGGTTTTGGATGCTGTGGGAATTGATGATTCCATTGTAACTTACCATGAAGAAGAGGCCTTCACTACTAAAGTAAAAACCATGGACTTCTCCAAAGCCATTAAAGACCTCAAACACAATCCACAAGTTACGCCTGAAGAAGGTATCAAGAAAACTGTGGAATGGATGAAATGGTATTATAGAATTGAGGAATAATTTTTAAGGATTAATTTCTAGAAATATCAAGAATTATTAAAAAACTAAGATGATTAATTTAAATATTTATTAATAGGGATTCAACAAATAAATCCAATTCAAAAATCAGGAAACAATATTATGAGTAAAATAGTTGCATTACTGCCTGCTTTTAATGAAGAAGTTGCTTTGGGAAGCATAATTCTTAGATGCAAGGAACATGTGGATAAAATAATTGTTATCGATGATGGGAGCACGGACAGCACCTCTAAAGTAGCTGAACTGGCGGGTGCAGAGGTTATCCGGCATCATAAAAATATGGGAAAAGGAGCCGCTTTAAAATCAGGATTCCAAGCTGCTAGTGACGCAGATGTAGTAATTACCATAGATTCAGATGCTCAACACAATCCTGATGAAATACCACTATTAGTAGCACCTATTCTCGAAGGAGAAGCAGATGTAGTTAATGGAAGTCGTTACATTACAGGTGCCGATGAAAATACTCCTGCATATCGAAGAGTGGGCCAAAAAGTACTGGATAAGGCCACCAATATGTCCAGTGGACTGCATACTACTGATACTCAAAGTGGATTCCGAGCATTCTCTTCCAAAAGCTTTCCATTTTTCCGATTTGAAGAGAAGGGCTTTGGGGTAGAAAGTGAAATGTTAGTAGATGCTGCCCAGGCCGGTTTAACGGTGATAGAAGTTGAAATTGGGGTAAGATATGATGTAGATGGATCTACTAAAAACCCGGTAAGCCATGGAATCCGGGTTCTATTTAAGATATTCCAGGACATGGAATTAAACAGACCATTATACTATTTTGCCGCCCCGGGACTCCTCATATTTCTTATCGGTGCTTCTTTAGGATTGTTATTTCTGCGAGATTATATGTTAGGAATAAGTATCAATATAGGTCCTACTATGTTAGCCATCATGTTAACTCTATTTGGAACTTTTATGATGTTTACTGGTATTATTTTAGATTCCATGGGACGTATGATACGTCAAAATCGCTAAAAATCTCTTTAAACTATATCTTATATTAGATTCTCAACTAAATCGGAAACTTGAAGTTTGAATACAAAATCGATTAATTGTAAATATTTTTAGTTTATAATTATAATATGAGTTTAAATGGTTTGATTGTTATGGGGATTGCCATATGGCTTTAAAATATTTAAATAGGTTCCATAATAGTCTAATTTAGGAATATCATAAACATATTAATTTAAATGCTATGTATATTATTCAAATACACACAATAAATTCTCGATAGTATTGTGAAAATTTGGAGGAAGAATTTTGGATAAAAAGAATATAATAATATTATTACTATTTATATCAATTGCAGGACTATCATTTTCTGCATGGAATTTGTATAATACATTTACCTCTGATGGAATAGGCAGTGAAAGAATTAATATATTACTTTTAGGTTCAGATGCCCGAACTCCTGAACACAATGGATACACTGATTCCATTACCATTTTATCCATTGATAAAAAAACAAAGGAAATTTTTCTGCTTTCCATACCCCGTGATACCATGGTGCAAATTCCAGGAAGAGGTGTGGGTAAAATTAACAGTGCCTATGCCTATGGTGATATAAACACCACTAAAACCGCTGTGGAGAACTTTTTGAATGTGCGGATTGATTATTATATCTTGGTGGACTTCACCAGCTTTAAAGAGATGGTGGATACTTTGGGTGGTATCAATATGTATGTAGAACCCCATATTTCTGCTGTTAGGCCAGAATTAAATGGAAAAACAGGGATGAGTAGATTAACTGGTAGTGAAGCTTTGGTTGTTCTTCGTTTCAGACAAGATTCAGAGTCAGAAGGTGGGCGGATGAAAAGACATCGGGAAGCAATAAAAGCCATTACTGATGAAATCCTAAAACCATCTAACCTACTCAAACTTCCTATGATTTTAAATCAGCTAAGGCAAAATGTAAAAACAGATATCCCCCCGGTGGAAACAACGGTAATTGAAAAGTTAATCGCGGGCTTCGATATAGGCAATGCTAAAATCGAGGTGGTTCCAGGAAATTATACTAATATAAATGGAGAAAATTCCATGATTCCGGACATGAATAAAACCGAAGCTATTCTTGTTGAGTTAGGTCTAAGGAATTGATTTTTAAAGAATACGTCTTAATGGTAGGGCAGATATTCGATTGCCCTATTATGGTGAAAAATTTATATGATATTTTAAATATTTATTTTTAAATCAATTATTTTTCATTTTTTAAAAATTAATTATAGATAAATTAAAACAATATCATTACTTATTTTAAATAATAGAATTAATATATAAATTAAAACTTATTGTAAAATATAATCATTTTGTAAAATAATAATTAACTACTCTAATTAATTACTTAATTCCTAATAATCACAGAGGTTTGTTAAAATGGATCAATTTAAGGAATATGAAGATAAAACGGTACTGGTAACTGGGGGGGCTGGTTGTGTAGGGAGCAATCTCTCACGAAGATTAGGAGAATTAGGTGCTGGTAAAGTTATCATCCTGGATAACATGTCATCGGCCTATGAATGGAATATACCTCAACTGGATAATGTGGAGTTCATTAAAGGGGATATTTTGGATGATGCTTCTTTAAAAAGAGTCTTTAAAGAAAAACCAGACTATGTTTTCCATCTGGCGGCTCACTTTGCCAATCAAAACAGTGTAGATAATCCTGAAAAGGATTTAATGGTTAATGGTATAGGTATTTTAAAAGTTTTACAATACGCACAACTGGTTGGAGTGGAAAGATTTGTATACTCATCTTCGGGTTGTGGAGTCTATGGATTAGACTCTAAAATGCCATTTGAAGAACATGATATTTCTATTTCTCTACACACCCCTTATCAAGTAACAAAATTATTGGGAGAACTTTACACTAATTACTTCCACAATCTCTATGATATGCCCATTGTAAATGCCAGATTTTTCAATGTATTTGGCCCCGGTGAAGTCCCGGGAAAGTACCGAAATGTTATTCCTAACTTCTTCTACTGGTCCATGACTGGACAGGCCCTACCGATTACTGGTGATGGTTCAGAAACAAGGGACTGGACCTTTGTGGAAGATATTGTCAATGGACTTTTAGCTATGGGAATTAAAGAAGAAGCTATAGGTCAAGCCATAAATTTAGGCTCTGCCAAAGATAATCGGGTTATTGACATGGCCAAATGGGTAAATGAACTCACTGGAAATGAAGAAGGAGTGGCGTATATGGCCCGTAGAAACTGGGATGCCAAGACTCAGCTTTTATCATCCATTGAAAAGGCCCAAAAAATACTGGACTATCAGCCTACCGTTAGCTTTAAAGATGGCCTTAAAAGAACTCATAAATGGTTCGATGACA
>DAWK01000188.1 GCA_002509745.1 Methanobacteriaceae archaeon UBA349
ATAATGTTTTCCCATAATACTTCCAGTATTCATGCCGGACCAAAAGTATGTCTCTATAAAACCTTACCTACTATGAAAGAAAAGGTAGAGGCTCAAATTCAAATTGCTGAGAGGATAAGGGCCGTGGATCAAAGAGGAGTGGTGGAAGGAGTACTCACTTCTCACTTTTTGCCAGATATGATGGGAAATACCCGGGCCTTTTCCCGGCAGAAGGTAAGATGCACTAAATGTAATTCTAAATATCGACGTATACCGCTCACTGGTGAGTGTAAATGTGGTTCTAATCTCATATTGAGTGTTTCTAAAGGATCTGTAGTGAAATACCGGGAAATTTCCAGAGAACTGGCTAATCGTTACCCAATTGATCCTTACCTGATGCAGAGGTTGGATATTTTAGAATTTGGAATAAATTCGCTATTTGAAAGTGATAAATCTAAACAGAGTTCTCTGGATGTATTTCTATAATTAACTCAGATAATTTTTTAAATGATTTAGTTATCATCTTTGTTAATATTTCTAAAAATTTTTTATTTTCATTTTTTTATTTTAATATTAATTAAATTTTATTAAAAAAATGAGAAGAGAAGTATTTGGGAGTTTTGTTTGTCTCTAAGAGCTTAAAAAACGAACGATAAAATAACTTATATAGTGCTTTAAACAAAAGTTAATCTAGATTTTGATTGAGGATTACTTAAATCTAAGGTGAATATTGCTTTTTATGAACAACTATGTTCCCTAGGGTAATTGTCTATTAAAAGAAATTATAATTTTAATAAAATGGGTATTTAACGTGGGTGATTATATTGATGAAGGATGCGCGAATAATAGCTGCTTTGCCAACTAAGGCCGAGACTTGCGTACTAAAAAATAATGGAGTAAACGAAAAATTCAGCCATGACAAACTGGTAAAGTCCCTCCTTATGGTAGGGGCTCCTTTATGGGCTTCCGAAAAAATTGCATCTCAAGTGGCCACCGCGGCCTATGATGGGATAACTACAGCCGAAATAAAGATTCTGGTTTATGATTATCTTAAAGAAATCAAAGAATCAGCAGCTGATAGATATTTGGCTACTAATAAACTTCGAGTACGTACTACTAGGGATAAAATTGAAGGTTTTGATCAAAAAAAGATCGAAAATACTTTAATTCAGGAAACTGGAGCATCTGAAAAAGTAGCGCATAAAATTGCATCTGATGTGTGGAAAGAACTTAAAAAATTGGATGTTGATTATTTAACTGCCCCTATGATAAGGGAAATCGTAAATACCAAGCTGGTGGAAAATGGGTTGGAAGATTTACGTAGAAAATACACTCGGCTGGGGATTCCGGTTTATAACATTACTAATTTAATTGAAAACGGTTCTCGTGATAATGCTAACATGATTCACAACCCGGAAACCGTGCACAAATACGTGGCTGATGAGGCCCTAAAACAATATGCTCTGGTACACATTTTGCCTAACCGTTTGGCCGATGCCCACATGTCCGGAGATATACACATTCACGATTTAGAATTCTTCGCTGGCAGACCATTAAACTGCCTACAGCACGATTTAAGATTATTTATTAAACACGGACTGAAAGTAGATGGTACTGGAGACCACACTTCAGTGGCTGGACCTCCAAAACACATGGAAACCCTCATGAACCACGCCGGTGAAATAATGCTGGCGGCTCAACAAAACATGAGTGGTGGACAATCCATGAGTCTATGGAATGTCTTTGTAGCACCATTTGCCAAGGGATTGCCTTATGAAAAGGTTAAACAGGCTGTACAAATGCTTATATTTAACCTTAACATGGCCTACGCAGCTCGGGGATCTCAGGTACCATTTACCAGCATGAACCTGGAATTCAATGTTCCTAAATTCCTCCAAGAAGAACCAGCATACGGTCCTAAAGGTCAGCTGGTGGGAACTTACGGGGACTTTGAAGAAGAAACTCGAATGTTACAGCGGGCCTTCACCGAAACATTATTGGAAGGAGATTCAGATGGAAAACCTCACCTCTTCCCTAATACTATTTACAACATCCGGAAAGAGACCCTAAAATCCGAAATGGAAGAAGATCTCATGCGGGTGCATGAGCTTTCGGCCAAATACGGAACTGCTTACTTTGTAAATATGCTGGCCAGCTACCGGGGCGACATGGCCAACTACATGGGGTGCAGAACTGCCTTGCAGGATAATTGGACAGGAGACTGGGATACCGATTGTCTTAGAACCGGAAACCTGGCATATGTAACCTTAAACCTACCACGTATTGCTTACCAGTCCCGGGATGATTCAGAAGTCTTTGATTATCTGGACTCTTATATGGACATGGCTGTAGAGGCATTAATGCTTAGAAGAGAACAGGCCATGGCTTGTTTAAATGATTACAATCTTTTACCATTCCTTCATCAAAAATTCGGTGATGAAATGTACTACCGGATTGAAAACTCCACTTTGTCCTTTGGTTTTGTGGGATTAAATGAAATGCTACAATCCTATATGGGAAACGGAATTGATAATGGGGAATCCAATAAATTCGGAATAAAGATTTTAGAACACATCAATGAACGGGCTGATAAACTAAGAAAAGAAACAGGCCTTAGATGGTCTGTACTCCAGACCCCAGCAGAATCAACAGCATATAGATTTGCTTCACTGGATAAGGAAAAATTCAAGGACAAAGCAGTTATTCAGGGAGATAGGGGAGCCTATTATTACACCAACTCTTCCCACGTACCAGTGAACTCTGATGTGCTATTACCTGAGAAGATAAAGATAGAAGAACCTTACCATAAACTCACCGCGGGAGGCCACATATTCCACGCCTTCATGGGAGAATCCTACTCCAGTGCCGAATCTCTTATGAGCCTCACTGATAAGATCTCCAAGAAATCAGATATTGGGTTCTGGGCCTATTCCTCTGCTTTAAGTTTCTGCATAGGATGTAAGACTCTTATGAAGGGCCTTAATGACCAGTGCCCTACCTGTGGAGAACGGGACGATGTAGAATGGTATGATAGGATTACGGGCTATGTCCAGCAAGTTGGCCGGGCAAAGTCTGCATCTGGTGGTTGGAATAAGGGTAAACGTCAGGAATTATCTGACCGAAAACGATTCGAGAGATAATCTCGGATTTTATTTTATTTTTTTATTATCATGAATAATATAATGGTTTTTAATGAGTCCGCTGAGGAGTATGATAGATGGTTTGATATCAACAAACCGGTTTATGAGTCTGAAATCCTGGCTTTAAAAAAATTTGTTCCAAAGGATGCCCTGGGTTTAGAAGTAGGTGTAGGAACTGGAAGATTTTCAGTTCCATTTGGTATCAATGTGGGTGTTGAACCAGCTCAAGCCATGGCAAAAATAGCACAAAAACGTGGAATAAAAGTTTATGAAGCTTTAGCTGAAGATCTCCCCTTTGAAGATAATACTTTTGATTTTGTTTTGATGGTAACCACTATCTGCTTTCTTCAAAATCCTTTAAAAGCTCTTAAAGAGGTAAAAAGAGTTCTTAAATCAGAGGGCCATATTATTATGGGGATGATTGACAAAAACAGTTTTTTAGGCGAGATATATTTATCAAAAAAGAAAAAAAGTAGATTTTATCGCCATGCTAAGTTTTATTCACCTAATAATGTTATGAACTGGCTTAAAAAATTGAATTATACTAATTTTGAAACTTGCCAGACACTATTTAAAAATCCAGAAGATATAACTGTTATTGAGCCGGTTAAAATTGGATATGGGGATGGTGGGTTTACAGTAATTACTGCTCAGAAAAAAAATTAAGATGGTGAATATTTGAACAAAGAGTATTTTTTCATGGAAAAAGCCATTAAAGAGGCCAAAAAATCACAAAAAGAGGGGGGCATTCCTATCGGAGCGGTTCTGGTGGAAGATGATAAAATAGTGGGCCGGGGCCATAATCGACTCTTACAGGATGATTCTGTTATTCTGCACGGGGAAATGCACTGTATGGAAAGTGCAGGCCGGTTGAAGGGAGTTGATTATAAAAAATGTACTCTCTACACCACATTATCTCCATGTCCCATGTGTTCTGGTATAGTACTTCTTTATAAAATTCCAAGAGTGGTTATTGGGGAAAATACAACTCTCATGGGTGCTGAAGATCTCTTGGAGGCTAATGGTGTGGAAGTGATTAATCTGGGCCTTGATGAGTGTCGGGAAGTTCTGGAGGATTATATTAATGAGAATCAGGATACTTGGGCCCAGGAATTGGAGCGAGTTGGCGGGGCCACCGATTTGGATGATTGATTTCTATTATAATCTATAGATATTCATAAATCTCTTAGAGATTTAAAAATAAAAATTAATTATTCTTCTTTTTATATTTTCTATTAATATTCACAATTAATATTAAATATAGGAATAGATACTAATTAATTAATAACTTGGAGAAATGAGAAGAGGCTAATGATGAATCGGATGCTAGGAACAATTTTGTGTGTGCTGATAATATTTTCAGCGATAAGTGTAAGTTTTGCTGCTGAAATAGGCAGTACCAGCTATGGTTATGTAACCAAAGAAAATTATGGAAATCTAAGCTCTAATGATACTATTGTTATCATAATAGGGGTCCATCCTAAAGAGTATGGAATACACACTGCCATGGCCAATGCCATAACTTCCAGATCATCTTCACTAACTAAAAGGTATGTGCTTTATCAGGTTCATGTGACCAAAGATGCGAGTGATTACAGTAAAGGACGGATGAATGGTCAGCTACTGGCCCAAAGTTTCATAGTTCCTGATGTTTCAAGTGAAAATCCCCTGTTGGTTATGGACCTGCATGAAAATCGCTACAAGGTTAGTGGCTATCAGTATGCTCGCTTTGTGGATCCTATTTCCAAAAATTCATTAACTCAAAGATATGTTAATGAAATAATATCTAAAATGCCGTTTTTAGTTTCATATAATCCCCCAAATGGTACCAGTCCTAAATATGTCACTATCCCTATTGCTAATAAGGGAATTAACACTATAATTTTTGAGACTTACATGAATGATTCAGTGGCTAAGAAATCCTCTGATGCAAATAAGCTTCTTGATGTATTAGATAGTGATGCCATAAATAAACTGGCTGTAAAAGCTAATCTAGCAGGAGGCAGCTACAACACTTCTAAAAATGTTTC
>DAWK01000004.1 GCA_002509745.1 Methanobacteriaceae archaeon UBA349
CTATTTGCGGAATAAATCTTTATAAGAGTATTAACTTAAATAATATTTTTTCAATTAAAAAAACTTTTTTATAAACCTAAGCTGGAGAAACACTTTAAATTAATATAAACTGGAAATACTCCGCTCCACTCTTTTTTTTAAATATCGGTTAAAATAAATTTTTACTAAATAAGTATGAATTATAGTCCAATCCAGATTTCAATCACTGAAAAATGCTTAGTATTCTTAAATAAAGTTTTTATATTACTTTTAACAACTTTATTTTATAATTTTAATAAGGTGTCTTAATGGGTTTATTTGATAGATTAAAAAACGCAGCTTCAATAAATAATAAAGGTATTGAATTATCAAAACAAGGAAAATATGAAGAAGCAATGCAATACTATGAAAAAGCTTTAAAATTAGATCCAAAATTAGAAAAAGCATGGTATAACAAAGGTTTAGCTCTTAAAAACCTTGAAGACTATAAAGAAGCATTATATTGCTTTGATAGAGCTATTGAAATAGATCCTAAGTTTATACGTGCTTGGAGTTTTAAAGGAGAAATCCTTGGAATTATGGGTAAATATGGGGAAACTTTTAGTTGTTTTGATAAAACACTTGAATTACACCCAGAACATGTGAACATACTAACTGAAAAGAGCTTCTGGTTAGGAGTAACAGGACAATATGAAGAAGCGCTTGAAACAGTTAATCATGCTATAGAAATAGATCCAAAATTTGCCCCGGCATGGATCAATAAGGGATTGCTATTAATTAAGCTTGAAAAGTATCAAGAAGCTGAAGAATCATTTAATAAAGGATTAGAATTAGACCATGATGCCACCAGTACAATAGTTAATAATGGATTTATTCTTTGTAAACTTGAAAAGAATGAAGAAGCTTTAGATTGTTTTAATAAATCCCTGGAATTAGATTCATGTAATATTGTAGCATTAAGTAACAAAGGCGCAATTTTATATGCTCTCCAAAAGTTTGATGAATCTTTGGAGTGCTATGAAAAGTATCTGGAACTGGATCCTTTTAATTTTGAAATAATTCATAGTAGGGGGGAAATTTATGAAAAGCTTGGTAGATACGATGAAGCCATAAAATGCTATGATATGAGTGGTGCGTCATTTAAAAAAGGTCTTTGTTTAAATAAAACAAAAAGATATGAAGAAGCACTAAAAACTTATAATTTAATCTTGAAATCTCCACATTCCAATACTGAAATAATATTATACCACAAGGGAATAACCCTTCAAAACCTGGAAAATCACAAAGAAGCGTTGAAATGTTTTGAAAATGTATTAAAAATAGATCCAGATTGTGAAAAGGCCAAAAAACTTGCAGAGGAAACAAAAGAAATTTTAGACAAAAATAATGAAGTTTTAGATGATACTGATTTTAATCCAAATGGAAAAATTGAAGAAAAAATAAATAATGAAATAGAAACCCTACCAAATGAATTAGAATATATAAAATTGGATGTTCTTGAAGAAGAACTAAATGAAGTGGATAAAGTTGAAAAGAAACCGAAAATATCCAGACTTACAAAATTACAGTTAAAAATGTTAAATAAATCATTGGATATGGATCCACTTCATGCTGGAACATGGTATGACAAAGGAGTTATCCTTAGAGAGATTGGAGAATATGATGAAGCACTGGAATGTTTTGAAACTGCTTTAGCACTAAAACCGGGGTATAAAAAAGCTTTAAAAGCTAAACAAAAAATTTTAAACTATATTAATAATTAATTTTAATTCATTTCCAGCATTGAATTTAAAATCAAAAGTAGATTATAATTTGATTAAAATAAAAGGTTTAATGAAAATTTTAAAAGCTAATCACTGGTTTTCTAAACAAATTCGAGATTAAAGCATGAATAAGAGCAACAGGTATTAAAGCCGTGCCTAAAATCATACGGGCCTCATATAAAAAACTACTTCTTGGATCCGACCTTCCTTTCAGCCGGTTAAAAAAAGAACTCCAGGCAATACCATAAGCATTTCCCATCATGATAGTCCGAATAGAACCAAGAATTCCTAGGGCCCGGGAAGTCCCATAGATTTTTACAATACGCTGCCAGGATTCCTCAGTAGGGTGGCCACGGGTATCGGCATAATGCTGGGCAAACATGACGGCGGCAAGTTCATCATCAGGTATATCATCCATAATCCCGGCCAGCAAATTATGGATTTCTTCGCCGCTCATTCCACTCTCCAAGGCCCTTTTGGTGTGGGCGTAAGAACAGATGGCACAGTCATTGACTTCAGTAACTGCCAGCATGATCCTTTCTATGAATTTAGTGTCTAGTCCCTGGTTCTTTTTGGCCGAAGATAAGTACTTCATGGTCCTTATTCCGTGGTAAAAGATCCAGTAAGATTCCTGCACGGAATAAAGTTTTTTACCAATTTTAGTTTCAGTTTGCATGTTTATAAAAAAATCTTCAGGGGAGTACTTTTTTCATTATATTCTCAAATCGGGTCTTGCTAATGGGATGATAACTTAATATTTCACCCTCATAGATAAGACTGAATGATCCGAAAGCACAGGGTGAATTTTGAACATCAGGGGCATCCTTTAAATCAACCAGATTGGTTTCTAGTTTGAATTTATTTTTTGCAGTTTCTATAATCGCATTAACATTTTTTTCAGTGTAGGGGCATTGTACTGAGCGGAGGATGGTCAATCCATTAGAGTATTCTTTTAAAGACTCTCCCATATCTTCCCGGAATCTGGGATCGGGTGATTTTTCATCAAACTTCTTTACCAACAAATCAAAATCCGGTTTAACACTATCCACTATCTGAAAACCTTTATTCAGNNACCATGAAGGGGCCTTTTCTGGTGACTACGGCCACTCCCCGCATTTCCTTATCCTGGGCCTCTTTAATACATTCATCCAGTAGCCGGGAAGCCATTCCTTGACCTTTAAATTCTTTTCGGAACCCTACAAAAATGCAGTGGATAAACAAGTACCCCTTGGCTTCCACCGGGCGGTGAGCATATTCTCCAGGAATGTATTCCAGCATTCCCTGATAACCACCCTTTTCAGACA
>DAWK01000077.1 GCA_002509745.1 Methanobacteriaceae archaeon UBA349
ATCAAAAGATGTACTCAGATAGATAATTGCCTGATAAATGTATTAAAAGTATAATGATATTATAATTATAAAAAATTTCATCAGGATGATATTAATGGAAGATAAAACTGCTCAAAAAATTGGTAATTATTGGTCAGAAATGAATCTTAAAGATGGACCTAAAAAAATAAGGTGGTGGGAGTTCCCATTAATCCATAAACATCTTAATAATCTAATTTGTGGGGAACCCGTTGATGGAATAAATCAATGCTTGAAAAAACGTCTTGAAAAAATGGGTACGTTGAAACATGGTGTGTCTGTAGGCTTTGGAGACGGAAATAAAGAATTGGAACTAGTTAGTGAAGGATTAGTAGATAAATTCACAATGTTTGAATTATCCGATGCGGGTATTGCAATTGCACTGAAAAAAGCAGAAAACTTGGGAATTGAAGATAAAGTTGAACTAATTAAAGGGAACTATTTCCTACACGAGTTTAATGAAAAAGTAGACTTTGTGCATTGGAGTCAGTCATTGCACCACATGTTTGATGTTAATAAATCAGTTGAGTGGAGTTATAAAATCCTAGAAATGGGTGGAATTTTCTACATGGATGATTTTGTAGGTCCAAGTAGATTTCAATGGTCAGATGAAGCTCTTGAATTAGGCTCAAGAATCAGGAGGATCCTTCCGGATAACTACCTGAAAAACCCATACAAACCAGGCAAATTGTTGAATAGAAAAATGTTAAGGCCTGATCCTCAAATTTTAAGAAACCAAGACCCAAGTGAAGCAGCAGACTCAGATAATATTCTGGAAAGTGTAATAAAATATTTTCCTGACGCGGAAATCACATTAACTGGTGGAACTATTTACCATGAAACCCTTAATGACATTCTTCACAACATAGATGAGTTTGATTTAAAAGATAAGGCCATGTTAGAGCTTTTACTAATTATCGATGAATTAGCAACTAAATCTGGGATCGAAAGCCAATATGCTACTGCTCTGGGAATGAAATCACCAAATAGTGTGCTTGATTCCAAAATAGGCAAAATAAACGAAAATCAATTAAATTATACTGAAACCCGTTTAAAACAGGCAAATAGTAAATTAAAATACACTGAAAATAAATTAAAAATAATTGAAGAAAAATACAATTATTCCAATCAAATTAAACAAGAAAGAAATCAAATCATTAGCAATATTTTAAATGAAAATGAAAAATTTTTAAATGAAAATGAAAAATTAGTTAGTTCTCTAGAAAATAAAAATCGGCAATTTGATCAAGTAAATTCGCATTTAAATAAATTAACATCTAGTATTTATGAACTCAATTATTTTAACAGTAATAGGCCATTGATTGAAAGGATTATTTCGAAAGCTCCCAGTTTATTTATTTTGGCTAAAAACAAAGGCCAAATAAAAAATGCTGTAACTGAAATAAAAGGATATAAATCAATAAAAAAGAATAATTTATTTGATCTGGGTTATTATCTACGAACCAACAGACATGTGATGATTTCAGGAAAAGATCCTCTTCTTCATTACATTTATCATGGATTTAAAGAAAATTTAAGACCCAACCCTAATTTTGATGGTGATTTTTACTTAGAATACAATGAAAGTGCTAAATTATCTAATTTAAACCCTTTGATACATTACAGTTTATATGGGATTCCAGAAGGACTGGAAATAAACGGAGATAATATTGATAATGTTAATAAAAATCCTGAAATAATCATAGAAACAGAAAATTGTGGAAAGTATGATGAAATAATAAATAAAAACGCTTCATTAATTAATTTACAGGATTTTGAAGATAGTTCACCATTAGTCTCGATTATTGTGATTACTCATAATGGTTTGGAACATTTACAGAGATTATTTAATAATTTCGCTGAAAATATTCAATATCCATCCTATGAAATAATAATAGTGGATAATTCATCAACAGACGATACAATAAACTTTTTAGAAAGTCTAGATAACCTGCCCTTAAAAATAATTAAAAATGAAGAAAACAAATCTTTTTCTGAAGCAAATAATGATGCTGTTAAAAAAGCACATGGGGAATTTATCTTACTGTTAAATAATGATATTGAACCTACGTATGGTTGGCTCAATGAAATGATGCAAACAGCTTTTAAATATAATAATTTAGGTTGTTTAGGTGCTAAATTAGTTTACCCAGATAGTAGTTTTTCAGTTTATAACAAAGATCAATCATTTACAATTCAACATATTGGGATATCGTTTAAGGAAGAATCTAATGGATTTATAAAACCATATAATATGGGTAAAGGACTTGAACCATTCGAACCAGAATGTAATATCGAGCAAAAAAGAGCAGGGGTCACTGCAGCAGTTTTATTAGTAAAAAAAGAAGTTTATGAAGAAGTTGGGGGTTTAGATGAAGGATACAAATATGGTTATGAAGACGTGGATTTCTGTCTTAAACTATTAAAAAACGGGTATGATAACATCTACTGCCCATCAGCACTATTATTCCACTATGAACACGGTACTGACGGAAAAAAACAATTAGAATCTATATTAAATCGGCATATATCTAATAAAAATCTTTTAAATTATAAATGGAATGATTGGCTAAGTAATAAGATTATTATTGACAAATTAAATAATGAGAATTTAATTTCAGAAGACCCATTAAATATATCATTTATGATTGGTGAAAGACATCCCAGTGCGGGTGATTTCACTGAGCTAATTATAAATGAAGCTTTAAAAAAATCGGGTTGGGATGTAAGTTTTGTATCTTCAGAAGATTATAAAAGCCTATATCACATAAAGAACTATGTAGACATAGTAGTTTCAACCCTACATAATTATTATCCTCTGGAGATTCATGGTTCTAAAAAGAAATTAATAAAAATTGCACTAATTCTTGATTCTTATGAGGAATGGATGAATAATCCTGTCTTTAATGAGTATGATTTAGCTATTACAAACAGTAAAACAACTTGTGAATATCTAAAAAGAGAAACTAATGTAAAAGCCAGACTAATTCCAGTAATTACTGGAGATATAATCTATGAAAACATTAAAATGATTACCAAATAAATTGAAACTAGATTTATTCTGATTTCTATAAATAACCTAACCATGAGGCCAGATCTAACCTTTGAGAACATATATCCCGCCATTTGGTTTAAAACCACCATATCCACCATTTAATATA
Organism: Methanobacteriaceae archaeon UBA349; assembly: GCA_002509745.1. GTDB lineage: Archaea > Methanobacteriota > Methanobacteria > Methanobacteriales > Methanobacteriaceae > UBA349. The sequence goes on from DAWK01000077.1 coordinate 3,180, forward strand.
TTCCTTGGCAAAATATAATCCTGTTTGCATGATTATAGTAAGTTCCTATAATACCACCATCAATTGTTGGAAATACTGAGAATTAAATTTCAAGTTTTAAAAAAGATGAGTTTAATGCTAGAACATGAAAAACTCCGTAGACCTTGATTAAATATTATTCTTAAATAGAAAATAAAATATTTATTTATTGTGTTATTGGGAAGATATGTGATCATTAATTTCAAAATTATAGAGGCACAATATGAAAAAATCAAAACCTAGTCTTAAAAATTCATCACTAAAAGAAAATTTAAGGATATTAAAAAATAATTTAAGTGATGAATTTAATTCAAAAAAGCATGGCTTTGATTCATTTAAAAATAAAATAATAAAAAAAATAGTATCAGAAGAACCCGCCATTTTATTAACCCAAGAACAGGTAAAGGAAAAATATAAAGAAATTTTAAGTAAAAATGCATCAATCTTTAATCTACACAGTTTTAAAGATAATGTACCATTAGTTTCTATAATAATCTTAAATAGAAACGGTTTAGAACATTTAAAAAGATTATTTAAAAATTTTAAAGAAAATATACAATATCCACATTATGAAATTATCGTGGTAGATAATGCATCAAACGACGATTCTATCAGTTTTTTAGTAGAACTAGAAAAGTTTCTTCCCATAAAAATAATCAAAAATATAGAGAATAAATCTTTTTCTGCAGCAAATAATGAAGCGGCCCGCGTAGCAAAAGGAGAATATATTCTCCTACTAAACAATGATATTGAACCTACATTTGGCTGGCTTAACCAAATGATGTTTTCAGCAATGCAATCAGATGAAATAGGTGTGATAGGCGCTAAATTAGTTTATCCATATTCACCCGATTCAGTTTATAATATAAACAAATCATTTAAAATCCAACATAGCGGAATAGCATTCAAAGAAGAATCTGGTTTCATTAAACCATATAATATTACTAAGGATCATATTTTTAGCAATACAGACCACTCCGATGTGGAAAGAGCTGCTTTAACTGCCGCTGCACTACTTGTAAAGAAAGATAAATACTTAGAAGTTGGTGGTTTGGATGAAAACTACAATTACGGTTATGAAGACGTAGATCTTTGCCTTAAACTCTTAAAAGTAGGATATAAAAATATTTATTGTCCTAAAGCCCTTTTATTCCATTATGAATTTGGAACACAAGAAAAAAACAAAAAAAGGGAAGTAAAAAAACGGCGTTTAAAAAACCAGAAAATATTCTACCAAAATTGGAATCGATGGCTTCAAAAAAAGGTTTTTTCGGATAAACTAAACAATGTACAATTATTCTCAGAGTATTCATTAAAAGTAGCTTTTGTAGTTACTGAAAGTGGAACTGATGCATCTGCCGGAGATTATTTTACCGCTCTGGAATTAGGAGAAGGTTTAAAAACTTTAGGATGGAATATCTGTTTCTTAACTAGAAGAAAATCTTTTAAATGGTGGTATGTGGTTGAAGAAAACGTTGATATTATAATATCTCTTTTAGATTCCTACAATCCCCAGAAAATAAAATCTTCTAAAAAGTCTTTGATAAAAATAGCTTGGGCCAGAAACTGGTTTGAAAGATGGGTTTCCAATCCAGGATTTTCTGATTATGACCTTGTATTCGGATCCAGTCAAACAGCTTGTAATTATTTAATGGAAAAAAGCGGACATAAAGCTTTATTAATGCCTATTGCTACTAATTCAGCTAGATTCCATCCAGATATTTCACCATCCCACGATTATTTAAGTGATTACTGTTTCACCGGTAGTTATTGGAATGAACCCCGTGAAATAATTGAAATGCTTGATCCCAGAAGATTGCCATATACATTCAAATTGTATGGGGAAAACTGGGACAAAATTGAAAAATTTAAAGAATATAATCAGGGATTTGTCGAGTATTCTAAAATGCCAGAAATATATGCCTCTACAAAAATCGTTATTGATGATGCTAATAGAGTTACTAAAGGTTATGGGGCCGTAAATAGTAGAGTATATGATGCCCTGGCCAGTGGAGCTTTGGTATTAACCAATGGAGAAATCGGAGCAGAAGAAACATTCCATGGGAAATTACCTGTATTTAAATCAAAAGAAGAGCTAAATAATTTAATCGATTATTATTTAACAAACAAAAATGCCCGTTTATCAAAAATAAAAGAACTGCAAGAATTCGTGCTTGAAAATCATGCTTATATCAACCGTGCCCAGGCATTAAAAGAATCTTTAGAGCAGTATTTCTTTAAAACAAAAATTTCAATTAAAATCCCAGCACCGAGTTGGAAAACAGTCCATGAATGGGGAGATTATCACTTAGCACTGGGATTAAAAAAGGAATTTGAAAAAAAAGACTGTGATGTGATATTACAGATACTACCAGAATGGGATAGTAACGATGACGCTGATTGTGATGTAGTCTTGGTTTTAAGAGGTTTAAGCAAATATAAACCAAAAAAACAGCATTTTAACATAATGTGGAATATTTCTCATCCAGATAAGGTTGAAATAGAGGAATATAATCAGTATGATCATGTTTTAATAGCTTCTCAAATTTGGACTGATAAATTAAAGGAAATTATTGATGTTCCAGTAGAAAAAATGCTTCAATGTACAGATCCCGAGTTATTCAATCCGGAATTTTCCAGAGACTACGATCATGATTTGTTATTCGTTGGAAACTCAAGAAAAGTATTTAGAAAGATAATAAAAGATTTACTACCCACTAATAAAGATCTCTCCATATATGGGACTAATTGGAAGAACTTAGTGGATAAAAAATACATCAAAGGCAAACATATCCCCAATGATGAACTAAGGAAAGCATACTCATCTTGTAAAATATTACTTAACGATCATTGGGAGGATATGAAAGAAAAAGGATTCATATCGAATCGTTTATTTGATGGATTCGCTGCTGGTGCTTTTATTATATCTGACGAAGTTATGGGGGTCTCTGAGGTTTTCCGAGATGCATTAATAACTTATAACAATCCAGAAGAACTGGAAAACTTAATTAGTCATTATCTGAAAAATGAAAAAGATAGAAAACTATTATCTGAAAAAGGTAAAAAAATAGTTTTAAATAACCATACCTTCCAAAAAAGAGTAGAACATATTTTACAAATAATCAATCACCAATAAATATAGAGGTTGAATCATGAATAGACCCATCAAGCAAAAATTAATTTCAACATTTCCCTATGCATACATTATTCTTAATAGCAAAAAAACTGGCCTTAAAGTAGCTTTTGCTAATATCAAAGGATATAAATCAATTAAAAAATATGAATTGTTAAATAAAAGTTACTATTTACACAATAACCCGGATGTTAGATTATCTGGTATAGATCCTATTTTAAATTATATATATCATGGATTTAAAGAAGGGAGAAAGCCAAGCCCTCAATTTGACGGAGATTATTATTTAAGAAAATATTCGGATGTTAAAAATTCTAGGTTAAATCCATTAGTGCATTACAGTCTATATGGGCTCAATGAAAGACGAGAAACTATTAATCCAAAATTTTACAATTTAGGATTTGAACCATATTATAATTCTCAAATCGAAGATATCATAAACGCTCTGGATTCGCCCCAAAAAATATCCATCATAATACCCATCTATAATGCTTTTGAAGATACGGAAAAATGTATAGAAAGTGTTCTAAAACACACTAAAATTCCATTTGAAATGGTTTTAATTGATGATTTTAGTACTGATGAAAGAATTGAGGGATTATTAAGTAATCTAGAGGGTAATCAAAATATAAAAATAATCAGAAATGAAGAAAATAAAGGATTTGTAAAAACGGTTAATATTGGAATGAAAAGTACCGAGGGAGATATTGTACTATTAAACAGCGACACCATAGTTACTCCTAAATGGTTAACAAAACTAGTGGTGGCTGCTTACTCTGAAAAACAAATAGGAACTGTTACAGCACTATCTAACGCTGCTGGAGCCTTTTCAATTCCAGGAATTAAAACTGGACATCCCCAACTAAAAATAGAAGATGTTGCAAATTTAGTTGAAAAAGTTGCAGTTAATAAATATATGGAAGTTCCCACCGGCAATGGATTCTGTATGTTTATTAAAAGAGATTTAATAAATGAAATAGGACTTCTTGATGAAGAAAGCTTTGGCATGGGGTATTGTGAAGAAAATGACTTTTGCATGAGGGCACTTGAAAAATATTGGACTAATATCATAGACGAATCAACTTATATTTATCATAAAGGGGGTTCATCATTCTCAGATGCAAAAAAAGACCTTTTAAAGAAAAATAGGGCAATATTAGACCAAAAACATCCTCAATATACCAGAAAGGTTCGAGAGTTTTTAAAATCAGATGAATACGTAACTATCCTTGAAAGAATCAAAAACGCCCTTGAAAATGAAAATTTAGAAAATAATAACAAAAAACGAATATTGTACGTTATCCATAAAGGAGGAGGCGGAACAGTTCATACCAATCAAGATCTAATAAGAAATGTTGGAAAAAATTTTGATTGTTATATACTTTCATCCAGTTCTAAAGAAATAATTCTGCTGAAATATGTTGATGATGATTTTGAAGAAATTTTTTCTTGGGCAATTAAATCAGAATGGTCCGCAAGTGATTTTTATAACTCAGAATTTAGAGATATTTATTTCAATGTTCTTAATGGATTAAAAATTGATATTGTGCATCTTAGACATCTAATTAAGCATACTTTTGACTTACCATCCATTACATCAAAATTAGGACTACCAATGATAATATCATTTCATGATTTTTATTTCATTTGCCCATCCTACAACTTATTAGATGATAAAAATAATTATTGTGCAGGAGAATGCACAGAAGGAGACGGACAATGTATGGTTTCAATGGTGGAATTAGATGATCTTCCTATTTTAAAAGATTTTATTCCCCAATGGAGAAATGAAATTTCGAAAACATTAGACAGAGCTTCAGCTTTTGTAACTACCTCCGAATGTGTAAAAGACATTTTTACATCTATTTATCCACAATTATCCACCAAAAATTTTAAAATCATTGAACATGGCAGGGATTTTGATCCTATAGAAAAAAATATACTCCCCTACGAAATTCCAGAGCCATCTAAACCAGTGAAAATTGTTTTTCCAGGCAATATTAATAATCAAAAGGGTTTAAAACTCATAAAAGATCTCATGGAACAAGATAAAAATTCTATATTAGAATTTCACTTTATGGGTTCTCTTGATCCCGAGCTTGAAGATTGTGGTATTTATCATGGAAAATACGATAGGGAAGATTTTTGTAAGATTATAGAAAATATTAAACCCTCTTTCATTGGCATATTGTCCATATGGCCGGAAACTTACTGTCATACTTTATCTGAAGCTTGGAGTTGCGGAGTACCTGTTTTAACAACAAATTTAGGAGCACAGAAAGAACGTACCATTAAAAACAACGGGGGATGGTTTTTAGATTATCAAAACCCCATAGCAGCTTACCAAGAGATAATCAGAATATCTAATTCACCAGAAGAATATGAAAAAATTGCCAGAACAGTGCAAGAAATAAAATTTAAAACGACAAAAGAGATGGCTAATGACTATTTAAAGATATATTATTCATTTTTAAATTAAATGACATCATTCTTTAAATGAATTACAAACAAAATATTTTATATAATTTGCAAGCGATAATTAAATTTATATTTAACTAGGAGTAAATATGCGCGACCTTAAATTAGACAATCTAAAAGGCCTAGCAATGGTTCTAATTGTTTTTGGACATTTTTTTGAACAAACAATATTAATGGATTTTCAAATACCATATTTTATTTATATTTGCCGTTGCGCATTAGCTATGCCAATCTTTGTATTTGTAAGTGGTTATCTCTCTAAAACCGCTTCGGATAGTGGAACTAAAGCTTTTCGAAATATTTTCATGCCATATTTATTATTTAGCACACTTTGGATAATTTTCTCATTTTTAAAAGATGGGAATCTATCTTTAGAAAATTATTTCTTCCCAGCAGCAGGTTTATGGTATTTATTATGTCTATTTTATTGGAGAACTTTTTTGCCCGCCCTGGATAAATTTAAATATCCCATTTTATTAAGTATTATTCCAGTTCTATATTTAGGAACACTAAACATAAATTTTGATTTTTTAGCCATATCAAGAGCTATTTCTTTTCTACCAATATTTCTATTTGGTTTCTATTTCAAAGAAATTAAAGAAAAAATAAAAATAAAAAATATATATGTTGCAGTAATAGGTTTTATTGTTTCTTTATCAATATTCGCATTTGCAATCCAAAACCATGGTGCAATAATGAGTTTTAAACGTTCTTACAGTGAATTAGGTTTAAGTGATCCTAAAGGAATATTACTAACATTATTTGTCCTGATAGCATCCATGGTAGTTCTCACATTATTATATTCTTTCATGACATCCAATAAAACGTTTTTAACAAAAATCGGGAAAAATTCACTTGTTGTGTATGTGTTCCATTTCTACATTTTTCTCTCAATGCCACAAATATTAACAAATCTTGGATTAAACTTTATTTTGAATAATACCTACTATTCAATTTTATATGCAGTTTTGTTGCCGAGCCTAGTTTTATATATTCTTTCAAGAGATGTTTTAACTGAATGGACTAATAAACTCATTTTTGTATTCACAAAATTCATTACTAAAAATCCAGATAAAAACAAAATTAGTGATTGATATTCAATAAATTAAAATAATAAAATAAAGTGATATTCATGAAAATTACAATTATTGGAACAGGATATGTTGGATTAGTTACAGGCACATGTCTCTCAGAAATGGGAAATAATGTATATTGTGTTGATATTGATGGTGATAAAATTAAGAACCTTAAAAAAGGAATTATCCCCATTTATGAACCTGGCCTGGAAGAATTAGTTGTTAGAAATTTTGAGCACGGAAATCTGATTTTTACCAATAATTTAAAAGAAGGCCTGGACAATTCAGATATATGTTTCATAGCTGTGGGAACACCCGTTGGTGAAGATGGAAGTGCTGATTTACAGTACGTTCTGGAAGCGGCACAGCAAATTGGGCAAACAATGTCAAGTGATCTTATTGTCATAAATAAATCCACTGTACCTGTGGGAACGGCCGATAAAGTAAAAGATATCATTATTAAAGAATTGGATGAAAGAAAGTTGGATCATGATATTTCCGTAGTTTCAAACCCAGAATTCTTAAAAGAAGGTGCTGCAGTCGATGATTTTATGAAACCAGACCGTGTGGTAATTGGTTGTGATGAAGATAAGGTTATTGAAATATTAAAGGAATTATACGCTCCGTTTATACGAAACCAGGAACGATTTATAAATATGGATGTGAAAAGCGCAGAAATGACTAAATACGCTTCAAATGCCATGTTAGCCTCGCGTATATCCTTCATGAATGAAATGGCTAATATTTGTGAAAGGGTGGGAGCAGATATCAATAATGTGCGGATTGGAATGGGTAGTGATAGTAGAATAGGCTACAGTTTCTTATATGCTGGATGTGGATATGGGGGAAGTTGCTTTCCAAAGGATATTAAGGCATTAATACGAACTTCTAAAGATTATGAATACAACTCTGGTTTATTAAAAGAAATAGAAGCCGTGAATGAAAATCAAAAGTTAGTACTGGTGAATAAAATAATAAATCGATTTGGTGACGACTTATCAAATTTCACTTTTGCCGTATGGGGTTTATCATTTAAACCAGAAACTGATGACATGAGAGAAGCTTCTTCTACAGTTATTATTAATAAGTTAACTAAATTAGGAGCTAAAATAATTGCTTATGATCCTCAAGCCATGAAAGTGGCCAGAAAATATTACTTTGAGGGTAATGCTAACCTGAAATTTGAGGATAATAAATACGATGTTCTTAATGATGCAGATGCTCTAATATTAATTACCGAATGGAAAGAGTTTAGAAGCCCTGATTTTGAAGAAATAGAAAAAAGGATTAAAAACAAGATTATCTTTGATGGTAGGAATCAGTTCAATAAGGAAATTTTACATAATATTGGATTTGAATATTTCCAGATAGGTAATTAATAATGTAATAATATTAAACCTATTTAAATCAGGAAAAAGAAAAAGAAATGAGAATATATGAAATTAACAATTATAAAAATCATTAAATATTATTTTAATGTAAGTAGGGTAAAAAATGATCTTTGAA
>DAWK01000051.1 GCA_002509745.1 Methanobacteriaceae archaeon UBA349
TATTAACCAGTATAATAGAATTTTTTCTTCACCATTATTGATGGTGGATTCACTTTCATTGCTATTTTTAGAAAGTGTGCCATTACCCTGGACACTCAATTCTATAAATCGATCCAGCATAAAGGAGGTGAAAAGATCAAAAAACAAGCTAATGAAAACCAATCATTAAATAAGTTTAAAATTGCAGTTCCTTTATTGTTACTAATTTTGTCTCTGGTTTTTGTGGCAGGTATGGGTGCTGCTTCAGCTGCCTCCGGTGATAACATTTATGTTAATGCCACCAGTGGTAATGATGATAACGACGGATTATCTGCCGTATTCAATGGTACCAGTGGGCCTAAACTCACTATTAAAAATGTTACAGGAACTGTAAACACTGATGGGGCTGTAAAGATTGCTGATGGCCAGTATTCTGGAGATAATAATACCAATATCGATCTCGGCCGGAACATGACCCTTATTGGTCAAATCCATGCCGGCTCCATCATTAATGGAAGTGGTATAAACTGGTTATTTATTGTTAAACCACAAACAACAGTTACCTTCATAAACCTGACCTTCACCAAATCAGTCAGGATTGTACGAAAACCAGCACTGCGATAAAAAAAATTAAATAACTACTAGTTTTCTTTCTTTTTTTATTTTTTAAAAATTAAAGTACTATTCTTAAATATTAAAATAATATGAAATTTTTCTAATTAATTAAAAATCATCCTCATTAATCACTGTAGAAACAATCTCAGTCTTGTCCCCTTTTTTATACCTGAAATCACACTTATCAGCACCCTCGGCCAGAGTCATTGTCCTTTTTAGGCCCAAGCCACCATATTTACTCTCAGGAATATCCGTAGCACACATGTAGGGAACAAATTCATCAGCCCCTTTCTCATGGAAAAATTTGCATATAGCACATTCTTCAAAGTCCAGACCAAAATCAAAGTCTTCCCCTTCCACAAATTCAAAAACAAAATCTCCAGGATATATTCTATTTTCCGATTCACTGGCCATATATTTAAGAAATCCTATAACTTGAGGATTATCCATGGGCGCTATCTCATCAGAGTTATTTTTAAAAAAATCATCAGCATGCCTGTAGCAGATTTCACCAATATCCTTCAAATCTTTTCCCCTTCTTTTTAAAACCAAGTAAACAGCCAAATATTGGGTGGTAGAGGTAATAGTGATAGTTAATGGATTATCAGAACCTCCAATATATGGCATATCTTCTAGAAGAGAATTATATTCTTTTTTTATTTGAAGAGCAGCAGTTTTTGCAAAGTCATCACCAAATTTTTTCCCTATGAACTGTTTAATGGCCTTATTAAAGCTCTCAAATTCTATTAAGAGTTTAGATTTTTCTTCTGCAGAATAACCTGTCATAGTATTTAATTTGTAGTTAATATCATAAAGAACTTGCGAAATATTTCCATTAAACTGTATTCTAATTACAGTAAACATTATTATAATTAAAAATCATAGAAAATTAAGAACTATTATGCTGAGTTATTAATATTCGAATAGAAGAATAAATTTATAAAATAAAATTAGGAGTATTGAGAATTATAAAATTATTTCTAGGGGATTATAATGTTTAAGGAAAATTTTAAAAATTTTAGCAAACTCAGGTGGTCTTTAATATTCATATTTTTAATGGTTAATGTTCTTTTAATTTTCACCTATAAAAACTCTAACTTACTGGCACTGGATTCTTTCCTGGTAACTGCTCTTCTCTTTATTCTAGCAGTATTTCATGGAAGAGAACGATATGGTGGAAAAAACATTGCTATATTTTTCCTGATCACCTGGGCCGTTAGTTTCTTTTTTGAAAATCTGAGTATAGCTACCGGTTTCCCCTTTGGTTTTTATCATTATTCCCCCAGCCTGGGACTCTTAACCGTGCCCCTAATCATAATATTTGCCTATTTTGCCATAGGTTATCTGGCCTGGATGTTGGCCCATGTATTAACGGACCAATATGCTAAAAAACTTCAAGGAAAACAAGTATTTATAGTGCCATTCGTAGCGGCATTTCTCATGGTAATGTGGGATTTGACGGTGGACCCTATTTCATCAACTTTACAGGGCCTCTGGGTCTGGACAACACCCGGAGCCTACTTCGGAGTCCCCATATCCAACTTCTTTGGATGGTTTTTAGTAGTATATCTATTCTTCCAGATATTTGCACTGTATATATCCAGATACGATATTTTAAAACCAGAAAAACTTTCTAAAATATCTAATAAACCTTATTGGATTGAAGCAGCAGTTATTTATGGCATAACTGCCCTGGGAACAATATTATCCGTTTTCTACCAGTACAATGACATTACTATATCCATGGCCCTGATCACGGTTTTCACCATGGTATTTGTGGCCATATTGGCCATGGTTAACATTATGAACAAAAAAGAGTTGAGTTAAAAAATTTAATATTCAGAAAATGCTATTTCATCCTTTTTTTCTTTAAGTATCCTACTTATCTCGGCACTGGTAATTCCAGAAGGACTATTATCCGTATCAGAAGTTAATCGAACAACTATAAGATATGGGAGCATGCTAAGTCCAAATAGCAAAGGGTAGAATATATCATATTCATTTGAGAAAAATGGCGAGTATAAAACTAAAGTAATCATAAGAATAACGTAAAAAATTGTAAAGGCCCATCCCTGCCAGGTTATTGGACGTCCCCTATCTTTCCACTTAATTTCTTTGGAGGCAGAAATAAACCAAGGCTTTTTAGTAATTCTTTTCATCACTTTTTTTATGAATATATTAATTTATAAATCTTGCCCAGAATTAATTACCATATATATTGATTAATGGCCAAATTAATTCCTAAAAATAGTTAAATTTTAAAATAGCTAATATCTCATATATAAACTATGTTTAAAAAAAACTGATAAGGAATATTAATATGAAAAACAATCCCTCATGGTACTTTAGCGAAAAACAAATTGGAGTAGATTATTCAGACTCTGAAATCACCAAAAAATACGATAATCAGCACCAAAAGTTCAGGGATTTCCAGGCCGAAGCAGAAGATATGGTAGGGAAGTTAGAAATAACCGAAGAAGATGTAGTGCTTGATTTTGGTTGTGGGACTGGTGAAATTGCCCTAAATCTGGCCCAATATTCTAAAAAAGTTATCGGTGTAGACCTATCTCCAGAAATGCTAAATATTTTAAAAACAAAAGCCGAAAAGCAGAATATTACCAATATTGAAATCCATTGTGGTGGATTTTTATCTTATAAACATGAAGGAAAAGTTGTGGATAAAATAGTCTCCAAATTCGCCCTACACCACCTTCCTGATTTCTGGAAATCCATAGCCTTGCTTAAGATGGCCCATATTTTAAAGGCCGGTGGAAAACTTTATTATTCTGATGTAGTATTTACATTCGATCCTAAAAACCATACAAATGACATTAATAGTATGATAGAAGATCTTCGTTGTGCAGCTGGAGATTCCATGGCCCATGAAACTTTAATCCATATTAAAGAGGAATTCAGCACCTATGACTGGATTATGGATGGTTTATTTGAAAAAACAGGTTTTTCAATTGACTCAAAAATAATAGAAGGGAATTTTTTAACATATATTTGTTCTAAAAAATGAATTATTTATAATTCATAACTTTTCAAATAGTTTTTATGGGTGGAGAAAAATACTATTATTTTTAACTATTTCACCCAAAAGTTTATTAATCTTTAAAAATAAAATTAAATCTCTATTTTATTTTCAGGATAAATGTTTATTTAGCTCCTTTTACTAAAATAAATCTTTAATCATAATTAAATAAGATTTTAATGATTAATATAATAATTTGTAACTTGAAAGACCAATAATTTTAAAATGGTACTATTACGGAGGAAAATAATGAGTTCTAATGAAAATCCCGCCAGTGACGTGGATCAACGAATCTCCACTATAACTGGAGACCCTAAAAAAGCCATACGTATGCTTTCAATTCCTATGATTATTTCCATGCTCCTAATCATGGCCTATAATTTAGCAGACAGTATATGGGTGGCTGGTCTAGGACCTAATGCTCTGGCAGCCCTGGGATTTGTCACCCCACTATTTATGATAGTCATGGGGCTGGGTAATGGCCTGGGGGCAGGAGCAGCGTCATTAATTTCCCGTTGTATAGGCGCAGAGAATAAAAAAGGTGCAGACAATGCAGCTATACACTCCATAATTCTCGCCCTAGCCATTTCCGTAGTTTTAACCGCAGTTATCTTAATATTTCTCCCCAGCATCCTTCTGGTCATGGGGGCCGGTGAAACCTTGGATCTGGCCATTCAGTATGGGCAGGTCGTATTTGGAGGTTTAATATTCATCATATTTTCCAGTGTAGCATCTGGTATTTTAAGGGCAGAAGGAGATGCAAAAAGGCCCATGTATGCTATGGTCGCCACAGCCATCTTGAACATAATTATAGACCCCATATTTATCTATTACTTTGGATGGGGAGTTAGTGGGGCTGCTTGGGCTACGGTTCTCTCTTCAGGGATCTCCTGTATCTTTATGATCTACTGGTTACTTCTAAAAAGAGATACTTATGTTTCTTTTTCCAGAGAAGACTTCCAAGCAAGCTGGAAAGTAGTAAAAAATATTTTGGCCGTGGGTCTACCTGCCAGTGCCGAATCATTTGTAATGTCAATTTTAGGCATAGTATTAAATTTAGTCCTGGTCATAACCGGCGGAGCCGAGGCCGTGGCCGTTTATACGGCGGGGTGGAGAGTAGTGATGATGGGCATGATTCCACCCATAGGGATTGGAACTGCAGCCATAACTGTTTCTGGAGTAGCATACGGCTCTAGAAAATACAAAAATCTTACTAAAACCCTCCACTACTCAGCTAAATTAGGGGTGGGAGTTGCCTTAGTCACAGGTGTCCTCACCTATATCTTTGCTCAAAATATTGCCAGCATATTTGCCTATTCCTCCCAGAGTGCTTTCATGGCCCCAGCTATTGCCGCGTTTTTGCAGGTAATGTGCTTGTTCTATATAACAGTTCCCCTAGGAATCACTGCCAGTTCAGTTTTCCAAGGCATGGGAAAAGGAATCACCTCGCTGATACTTACCGTGCTCCGTGAAGTAATTTTCATTTCATTCTTTGCCTACCTATTTGCTTTTGTATTAAATATGGGATCTCAAGGAGTATGGTGGGCCATAGTTGTGGGTGGAGGTTTGGGATGTGTTGTGGCCTATCTATGGGCCAATTATTACATAAAAGGACTTAAAAAAAATTATAAAAAATAAAGGGGATTGGATTAGTATTCTCAATAATATAAAAGTTAGAACAATAAGATTATACTCTCAAATTGCCCAAATTCGAACATTTTGAATTTCAAGCGCTTTTTTAGATAATAGCATCTATATTCTGAGTCTCTGGATCGAAATTAACAAATTTGCCCACTGATGGAATGAAAAATATAGGCACAAACACCAGGAAACTGGCCAAAAAACATACCCGGAAGAGGGTCATTATAGAGAAAATTTCCGCCAGTAATCCTCCAATAACATGGCCAGTGGGGTGAAGGCCATGTTACCGTCCCTACCAACCCCATTACTTTGCCCATCATATCATCTGGTACCACACTCTGAATAGAAGACAAAATAAACACAGCCACCACTGATTCATCCAGACCCGATATAAATAATAAAAATATCATTAAATAGAACTGGTTGGTGAGAGCAAAGAGTATTAGGCACAAGTTGGACACTTTAAGTGATGCCAGCATTAAGGTTGTTCGTTTCCCAGGATGCACATTAAGTGCTGAAACACAATCATCCCTAAAAACATGCCTACAGTGAAACTGGCCATTGCTATTCCATACTTAGCTGCTCCCAGACCGGGAGTAAACTGGAAAAGTGGTATGAAAAGTATCACCGCAATATGCTCTAAAAAGCTGAAAATCGAAAACAGTATCATGATATACTGGGGATGATTTTTTACTGCTTTTAAATCACCAAAATTCTTATCACCGTGATTTTGCCTTAAATCTACTGGCTAATTTAACCCAGGTAGATACCGAAAATAAATTTTCCGTAATTTTTGATGAATATTTTAGTCATATTAATGATAAAAAATTCATGACCTCCAGGCAGTGCATTCAAAATACCGGAAAGATTCTAGGAAATAACACTGAATTAAGGGGAAATATAATTAATATTCTACTGGATATAGATGCAAGATGCGATTTTCCAGAAAAACAAAAAGCATTGTTGAAATCAGATGTTATTGAGTTGTTAGACGAATTTTACGAGCAAATAAATAATAAAGAAATGATAAATGAATTTGTCAAACCTGAATTAGATAGTATTAGTCCTAAAACTAGGAAAAAAGCTAAAAATTTTGTTATAAAATATAGTATTTAATTTTTTAAATTTTACATTGCATTCTGGTGACAAAATGTCCTTTAATCCACTCTACTCACTTTTAAACACCATAAAAAATATTATTTTTAGAAAAATACATTTCCCGAAAACTAAAATTGGTAAAATTTTAGTCATGGAGGACGGCCAGGAATTCACCATATTCCGTGAAGTAGAAATAGATCAGAATGGTGAACTTATTGATTGCGTGGTCTTCAAAGTCAGATTCTTGGTGGAGAATATGAAACCACAGGATAATATTCGTTTCTCATGGATTCCTATACTCTTTTTTGTGGGACTTCCTGGCTTTCAGGCCAAGGTCTGGACCCTCAACTATCAAAATGGATATTTTCAAGGCATATATCAGTGGAAAAATTATGAATATGCTAAAAAGTACTCCCAGTCTTTTGCCTATCAGTTTATGGCTGGTAGATCCAAAGAGGGATCAGTTTCTTTTGAAATTATTCCCCATATTACTTTGGAAGATTATTTATTAACACTAAAATCCCAGTAATAAGGTGAGGCTATTATTTTATCCTATAGCTACAATTAGCAAAATAAAATCAAAATCTTTTTATAACATGAACCCAAACCTTAATAAGCTGTTCTATGCCGGGATAGTCTAGCTTGGTAAGGCGCAAGACTGGAAATCTTGTGGAGATTCTCTCCGCCTGGGTTCAAATCCCAGTCCCGGCGTTCAATTCTTTATAACATGCTGAGCTAAATATTGGTTTTCAAATTTTAATTAAATCTTTTTTTTCAAACTTTGATTGGTACTCTACTTCTTTAAAGGTGATCTTGAACTCAGTCCCATTTTCTCTATTTAATTCAATTTCACCATCAATTTGATCGGTTAAACTGGTAACCAACTGCAAACCCAGTGATTTAACCTGATTAATATCCAAATCAGCGGGAATTCCCACACCATTATCTTTAACCCGTAAAATGTATTCATCATCCACCTGATTAAATGATATATCTATTTCTCCACTTTCACCCTCGGGGAATGCGTATTTCATGGAATTAGTAATCAGTTCATTTACAATGAGGCCCAGGGGAACCGCAGTGTTAATATCAATCATTACAGTTTCCACATTTAATTTTAGTTGGACGCGAGATGGATCCAGCACATAAGTATGGAATAGTTCAGTACTTAAGCTAAAAACATAATCTCCAAAATCAATTCTTTTCAGGTCACTGGAGTGGTATAATCTTTCATGGATCATAGCCATGGAATTGGCCCGGTTTTGACTTTCACGGAAAACACTCAAAGCAGCTTTATCTTTAATATACTTCGATTGAATGTTCAATAAACTGGATATGACCATCAGGTTGTTCTTAACCCGGTGATGAATTTCTTTAATGAGCATTTCTTTTTCTTTCAGTGCCAGTTTTAAGTCCTTTTCACTTATTTCCAACTGATTATATGCATTTAAGATGTCGGTAAGATCTACAACTGAAGTTACATATTCTTCTGAGCCAGGGATTTTGTCTACAGTTATTTTAGTTTGGTGGATTTCTCCTTCTTTAACAATAAATCTGGTTTCATAGGAACTGGGTGCAGATTGGGGGTCTTGTTCTCGTTGCTGGTGATAATTCAGCATCATAGTCAAGTCATCCGGATGCACAAATTCCACCCATCGCCTTTGGTTCTCAAGTTCCTCCTTTTTAAGTCCGAGTAATTCTTCCATTTCTGAATTAACCAGAGTAACCATACCCTCTTTGTTAAATATTATCATTGCAGTGCCAGTATTTTCGAATATGGTCCTGTATCGATTTTCTGATTCTGAAAGTTTAGCTTCTACTTCTTTGCGTTCACTGATATTCCTTAGAGACCCTTCAATACCAATAAGTAGGTTATTTTTATCCAAAAGAGGATGTGCATTGACAGATGCATAAATTAAATCTCCAAATTTGTTTTTTAAAAGCAATTCGTGGTCATTGACTTCCCCTTTTTCTTGAATAATTTTTAACATTTTTTTTCTTTCTTCAGGATCATTATAAACAGTTTCGACCGGTCTTCCAATTAAATAATCCCTGGAAAATCCAGAATACCTTTCAATGGAGGGGCTGATATCTATTATCCTACCCTCAATATTCGTCTGATAATATACATCCTGAACATTTTCGAAAATTTTCCTATATTTTCGTTCGCTTTCTTCAAGTTCCTTTTCAGCTTTTCTCCGCTGCAGGGCCACTGCAAAAAGACCGATTAATGATTGCACAAGCTCCTTATTTTCTAATTCACTTCCCTTTTTAAGGAAGATATCAGCGATCCCGTAAAGTTCTCTTTCTGATTTAAAGCCAATAGCGTAAACATTCCCAATATTCAGACCTACTTCAACGGTTCTAGTCAATTTTTTTGGAAATGTTGCAGATAAT
>DAWK01000055.1 GCA_002509745.1 Methanobacteriaceae archaeon UBA349
CAAAATCATTTAGAAATTATTAAATATTATTTTAGGCAATTATCTTAAGAGATTAATATTAATAATCTTAATTTTATTTATAAATCTAATTTTCATAGTTTTTTTAATTGATTAGTGGAGAAATAGTAAGATGAAGTGTAAAAACTGCGGTACAGAGAACCCCGATGATGTAGAATGCTGTGTAAAGTGTGGTAAAAGAGTTAATGAGAAAAAATATCGGATTTCCTGGATACCTGTAGGAATAGGGGCTGCTGTTAGCATCATATTATTATTTTTGCTCCGGGCACTGATGGGCGAAGGAAATCTTCTACTAGATTCTTTTACACCCTGGGTCATGCTTTCCGGGGCCATTGCTACTGTTTTATCTTATAAAAATTTGTGTGCAGGATATGATTTTAATCCTCTCATTTCGGGGATAATATCTGGAACTATTG
The DNA here is from genome assembly GCA_002509745.1 of Methanobacteriaceae archaeon UBA349. GTDB lineage: Archaea > Methanobacteriota > Methanobacteria > Methanobacteriales > Methanobacteriaceae > UBA349. The sequence goes on from DAWK01000055.1 coordinate 435, forward strand.
CTGGTTTATTAATACTTGCGAGTACTCTTTCATTTATTGATGTGCTGAGATTCTCATGGATGTGGATAATAGTATGTATCATTTGGGCCTTTGCTGGAACCATCATAGGTATAACAATCAATCTAATACGAGAAAAAGATAAAAGACTGTTTATACCCATTATCATCGTAATCGCAACCATAGTACTATCAATAGGATACGTAAGCAATTCCATGACAACCAATGGGAACTTTAAATTAGCACTTACTGATCAAATCATGATTCTAGAGTTAGATAATATTCTTCAGGCAGAGGCGGATTCTTTTATTAAAAATTCAACAAATTCGAATGGAAATAAGACAGATCTGAAAAAAGCACAGGCAAATTACCAAAAAATGATTGAAATCACCAATAACGGAATTATTTATTGGAATAAGGTTATGCTGAAAAATTCAACATCAGATATCCAAAAAGAATACAGTAAAGAGTTAGAAAAATACCTAGTACTCAAACTACAATACTATAAAACAAAAAAACAAGCCATAGACCTCCAAATACAAGGAAAAACACGACAAGCACAAAACAAATACAAAGAAGCACAGAAACTATTACCACAAATCAAGGCACAAGAAAAAAGAATCAATAATACTCTAGAAAAAGACCCTGAACTACAAAAAATCGTTAAATACGAAATTGAAAGCAATAAGAGGCTTGTTAAAAGATATAAAGAAAAACTGATTAATGACAGTTTCATACCACAATATGTTCTTAAACAAAAATATGAAAAATAAATAATCCCTTTCTTTTTAATTTTAAACACTAAATTTTATCTTATTTTTATCTTATTTTTTACTTTTATATTTATTTAAAATCATTTAGATAATTATTAAATATTATTTTAGGCCGTATACTATTTTAAAAATAAAAAACAATCATTTAAAGCTCTTTTGATCGAGTACTGTCTCGCGGAAATACTTTAGGCACAAAGGTCTTGCAGAAATCAGGAGTTACCCGTATCATTTCAAGTTCCATTTTTTCAACAATCTCTTCTTCCAGCTCTGGACTTTTAGTGGTAGATATGGAAAAAGACTCATCCATAACTTTTAATTCAATTGTTTCATTACCCATAGAAATTTCAAATTCAACTTCGTGTTTATTCTGCATGGAATCAACCACATCATCAAAGATTTCATCAGATAGCTTCAGTAATTTCCGACCTTCAGGAAGATAAGTGTTTTTGGCAGTTTTTATCTGTTTAATACGAACAGGAGCACAACCTTCCGTTTTAATAGTCTTTCTTATTGACCAGAAAAGCCCTAAAACTAATTTCTTCTTGGTCTCTAAAGCATTATCAATTTTCATTGATTTCAAATTAATCCCTCCTTGAAATAAACTTGATAGCTCCCAAATGAAAAAAATAACTCCTAAAGAAAATTAAATTAATAATTTAACTCAAATATATTATACGAATAATTTCTTAATTTAAAAAATATGAATTATAAAGATTTAAATGCACAAATAAGGCTTTAAATCTTTTTAATCTTTTCAGCAACGGATTTTCCTATTTCATAACATTTATCCAAGTTATCTTCTTTTGGAATGAAATCGACATCCAGTGTTTCCACAACTTCAAAACCGCACTTTTCGAGTTCAGTGGACAGTTTTCTGGTGGCTCCTCCACCCCATCCTTTGGAACCAAAGGCAACAGCTAATCTTTTAAGACCAGTTCTATTGAAGCTTAGGCCCTCTAGATAATACATTAAATCTCCTAAACTAGGGTAAACTCCATTATATAAAGTAGGACTTCCAATGAGGATAGCTTTACTGTCCAAGATGTCTTTTACTATTTCACTTCGCTCATCATGACTTAAGAAGTACATAACAACTTCTACGTCTTGACCCATAGCTCCTTCGGCCATGGCATGGGCCATTTTTTGGGTAGAATAATGCATGGTATCATAAACAATGGTGATTTTATCCTTGCATTTTCCAGTAGCCCAGTCAGTGTAGGCACCAATCATTTTTAAAGGATCTGTTAAAATTTGCCCATGTGATGGTGCAATTACTTTAATCTTATCCAGAAGGCCTAATTCTGTGACTTCTGCAAATTTTCTAAGTACTAATGGGGATAAAGGTGTCACCAGGTTGGCAAAAAACTTTTGGGAAGCTTCCATAAGCACATTCTCTGGAATTTCGTGATCATATCGTTGAGTTAAACAGAGATGCTGACCAAAGGCATCATTAGAGAATAGAATTCCATCTTCCACTAGCAAAGTAAACATGCTGTCTGGCCAATGTATCATAGGGGCTTCTAGAAATGCCAGGGTTTTCCCTCCTAAATCCATAGTATCTCCAGTCTTAACAATTCCTATCTCCATGCTTTCCAATGCAGGATAATGATTTTTAAGGCCAGCCACACCTTTTTCAGTACAGTAAACTTTTGCTTCAGGGAATTTCTTGCATACTTCTACTAATGTTCCGCTGTGATCCTTTTCCACGTGATTTTGAATAATAACATCAATTTTAGGTTCCTTACCTTCTTTTTCGAAAGCATCATTAATTCTTCCCCAGAGTTGCCCAGAGGTTCCAGGATAACTGTTGTCAATTAAAGCAACCTTTTCCTCTCCAAATACCAGGTAAACATTGTAAGTTGTTCCACCTAATGTGTATCCATGATAATTTCGGATATCCCAATCCATTACTCCGGTCCAATAGACTCCATCAGCCATTTTTTTTGTGTCTGCTTTCATATTTAACACCTATTAATTAATTAGATTGAATTTTTAGTTTAGGTACCAGCTATTATAGTATAATATTATTATTTCAAAGTATTATATTTTATTAAAACTATTAATTAAGAGAAAATATATTCCATTGATAAATAATGAAACTTAATAATGACTTAATTAATTATTATTCTTACTAAAATTTCTTATTAAAATTAATTTAAGAGGAATAGAATGGATTTATATTTAAAAGAAACAGGAAAAAATAACCCTGAAACTATTGTATTTCTGCATGGTGGGGCACTGGGTGGTTGGATGTGGGATAAACAGTTGGAGGCGTTTAAAGATTACCACTGTTTAGTTCCAGATCTTCCAGAACATGGTAAAAGTAGCGAAATAAAACCATTTACTATAAAAAATGCTGCTGCGGATATACTAGATCTAATCCGTAACAGGGCCCATGGGAGAAAGGCCCATGTGGTGGGAATATCTTTAGGTGCTCAAATTGCGGTGGAAATGTTAAGCAAATCACCGGAACTTATTGATCATGTTCTTATCAGCGGAACTCTTGTTAGAAGAATTCCTGCAACAGATTTTTGGTTAAAACTCTTAAATTATACTATAAAAGCATATATGCCTATAAAAAATTCTGATTTTTTAATCAAAGCAAATATTAGAAGCTATAATTTTCCAAAAGAGTATTTTAAAACTTTAAAAGAGGCCACGAAGTCTATTTCTTCAGATTCACTAAATAGAATTTTACATGAAAATATGCTTTTTAAAATACCTGAAGGTCTGGAAAAAGTAAATAATTCAGTTTTGATTATTGCGGGTGAAAAAGAATATGGGATTATTAAAGATTCAGCCAAAGATTTGAATGATGCACTCTATAATTCTCAATATTTCATTGCTGCTAATATGGTCCATGCCTGGAATTTAACAGAACCTGAATTTTTCAACAGTGTTTTGAGAGCATGGATTATTGATAAAAAACTGCCAGAGGGACTTATTTATGAATAAAATGAAAATAGGATTCATTGGATATGGAAGTATGGGAAGTATGATTTTGAATGGGTTTTTGGATTCGAATTCAATATCTGCTAAGGATATAATGGTTTCCAACCGTACTATTTCTAAATTAGATAATTTAAAGGAGAAATATCCAGAAATGGAAATTTCCCCAAAAAATATGGATTTGGCCAAAAAATGCAATCCCATATTTCTTTTTGTAAATACTGGTGAAGTAAAGAATGTACTAGATGAAATAAAAGATGGAATAGCGAAAGATGTCCATATAATTCATATATCTGCGGGTTTAAGCTTAAAAACAATTGAAAAAAGTTTTTCTTTTAAAATAACACAAATAATTCCCAGCTTAACTTCAGAGCTTAAAGAAGGTGTATCTCTGGTATGTCACAATGGAAAAGTTAATTCAAAGGAAAAAGAGTTCGTAGAAAGTCTTTTTAGCAGAATTAGTAATGTAAAAGTTGTGAGAGAAGAAGATTTAGACATTTCTACGGATCTCACTAGCTGTTCCCCTGCTTTTATGGCATATATTTTCAAGGAATTTGCTGATATTGGGGCTGCTAGAAGTGAATTAACTGAAAAAGAAGCAGAAGAAATGGTTTTACAGACTTTATTAGGTACAGTTAAACTTTTAACTGAAAAGAAAATGAGTTTTGAAGAAATAATATCTCGAGTGGCCACTAAAGGTGGCATTACTGAAGAAGGGATAAAATCACTGGAAACGGATCTTCCATTAGTTTTTGATAACTTATTTAAAAGCACTTTTAATAAACGTGAAAAATTAAAAAGAGATTTAGATAAGCAATATAATGTTTATCTGGAATTAATCCTCAATTTTGTATTCAAATTCCCAGAATGGTTTTCCTTTGGTTTCTTTCTCTTCCAAATGTTCCATTTCATGAGAAACTCCGTAAGCACTAGGCCCTGTAAATTTTAAAGGATTATTTATCTTTTTAAGTCTAATTTCTGATTCTATAGGGTCCAAAGTAGCTTCTAGAATGTAATCAGCATCAACTGAAACTTTATATGGTCTTTTAACCATTTCACGTTCCTGTTTATTACTGCATTTCTCTAAACGGTAAACAGTACCTTCTTGTGCTAAAATAACTGGATTTAAAAATAAATAAACTCTTTCTAAAGTATAACCTAACTTTTTTTCTTCATCATAATGGGTGAGCTTTTCTTTGATGGACATAACTTTTTTAGAATTTTTATTTAAGCTCCAGTCACCACCAAATCTAATAGAAAAAATAAGGGGTAAAAAAGTATCTTCTGGCAGTTCAAGTTTTTTTATAACTTTTTTTTCATTTAAACTAAATTTTAAAAGCTTTTTTAATTCTGAGGATTCCAATATATCACCTAAAAATCGAATAATGGATTTAACTTGATAAAATTAAAAATAAAACTCTAGGAATTCAAAAGAACTCCTTTTTTTTAACTTCTATATATTATATTAATTAACTTAATTATTTTGAATTAAATGATTCAATAGAACGGTCTACCACTTCAATAATTGCTTCAGAAAGGCTACCGTATTTTTCATCAATTACGATAGGGATGTTATCACAGTAAACAACTTCCAGTCCGGCTTCCAGAGAATCTTTAGTAGCCACATCCACTGCCGCTGCCTTTAGCTCAGTTAGCATCACGTCTGCTTTTTCAATGTATTTTTCAATGTCTTTTTGTAAAAGAGGTCTATTAGAAAGGTGAGGTGTAGTTCCTACTACTTTGCAACCATATTCTTTTTCTAAATGTTCTACTAAAACGCTTTTAATTGAATCTGGTGCGGTGGTGGCAAATAAAACGTTTTTACCTTTCACATCTCCCAGTGGTTTTGGCCTAAATACTGTAGGAATAACTTTTGCTGTAGGATTAACTTCTTTCACAAGCTCTTCAACCTGTTTAACTTTTTCAGCACTAGCCATAGGCTCTTCGCACATGGTCAAAACAACTAAATCTGCTAATCCTATTCTAAACGGACCAAAAAAGTTTTCTATATTAATTAGGGGTTGGTTAACACCTACCAGGACTATGTGTTTGTCGGTCTTTACTGGGGGTATGGCTGCTCCACTTCCTTCCATAATTACAAAGTCAGCATCAACTTCATTGGCCAGTTGAGCACCTTTTTTCATGTTGGTAATGAAAACGTCCCCTACCATTCCGCCACCACATCTGCGGCATCCAATAGTGAGTATTCTACTCATTAAAGCATCTTCCCAGTGATCTGATGCAGCATGTACTCCTTTATTTGATTGTTCCATTAAAAATTGAGGAGTTATTTCAATTTGATCTCCACGGACAATTTCGGGTTCTTCTGGCCCTCCACGGCCCATAGCAACCACGCAAGGATTATATTCTTTTTTATGAATTAATCTGGCAGCATAAGCAGAAACTGCTGTTTTACCAATTCTTTTACCGGTTCCCAGGATTTTTAAAGAAGGTTTTTTCAAAACTTCGTATTCAGTCAATGGTTGGAATTTAAAATCAGGCCCTTCATAAGGGACTCCTAATGATAATATTATTGAAGCAATCTTGAATCTTTGGGAATAGTCAACTACTGGTTCATCTGATAAATCCATTACAACGTCTACATCATATTTTTTCACAGACTCTGAAATGAGATCATAAGGAATTTCATTAGTGTGTGGGCCAAAATGAACTGGCCGCCCCATCTTTTTAGAGAAAGATTCTTCACTAGTTTCCCTTAATTTTTCAGTTCCTCCAATAAATACCAGAGCTACAACTTCTAAATGTTCTAAACTATCCAAAGTATCAATTGCTGATTTAGTGACAGGTAGATAATGTTCTCCATCCACTAGACACATCATTTTTTTTATAGCCTTCATATTAAAACTCCTTTTATTAAAAAAAGATAAAAAACAAAGATGAGGTAGATTTAATTATTAAATAAATTGTTTTTAACATTATTAAAATTTTTTGGTATTGATTAAAAATTATAAGCTTAGAATATTTAAAAAAAAAAGAATAATAAAATCTAATTAATATTAATTAGTTAAAATAAAAAATAAGATTATTTGGATATTTAAAAGTTTATTTGCTCCTAAAATTGTATCTTTGAAATAATCCTTTAAATAATCAGTAAAATGGTCTTAAATAAAAATTAGGCATCATTTAAGATAAAACAAGTGTTAACTCCTTTTTAATGCATTTATCTGGATCCATTTATTTTGCTAATTGAACCTCAACCTTAATTAATTCTTTTTTAGATCTCTTTGCAAGTTCAGATAATCCATTTACTACATTAGATGGTAAGGTTCCTGAATTCTCTTTTGCTATAATTTCAGAAATTGCGCTTGACAGAACAAAAATTGCGTATTTATGTTCAGCTTTGGTTCGGTGGATATGATGTGGGCTTATATTGAGCGAAATATAATCTTCACACTCGCTTT
>DAWK01000157.1 GCA_002509745.1 Methanobacteriaceae archaeon UBA349
TTCATACTACATTTTATATTTTTAACAAGCATAGCATTAATAATTCATGTTTTTATATTGTTTATCATGGATACTTTAATTTTCATGATAATAGCTTTAGCAGTTTTCATAGACCTTTTAATGGGCGAACTCCCTTCAAAAATACATCCTGTAGTGTGGATGGGCCAATCAATTTATTTTTTAAAGCAGTATTTAATTAAAATAAAAAGTAAATGGTCTGGTTTCATATTAACATTTGTATTAACTGTTTTTTTTGCTTTATCAACTATAATAATTCTTTATTATACATCATTTAATTATATAATTTATATTTTGATTTCGGGAATTTTGTTATCTACTACTTTCTCTATAAAAATGCTTATTGAATCTTCAAAAGATGTTGCAACTAATTTATCCTTAAATTCAGAAAAAGCCAGACAAAAAGTTTCTTATCTTGTAAGTCGAGACACTAAAAATTTAGAAGATTCTCAACTGATATCCGCTACAATTGAAAGTTTAACGGAAAATATAACTGATTCTATCACCTCACCTATTTTGTTTGCATTTATATTTGGAGTACCTGGTGCAATGTTTTTCAGAATTGTAAATACTTTAGATGCTATGGTTGGATATAAAAATGAAGAAAATGCACTTATTGGTTGGTTTCCGGCTAAATTAGATGATATTCTTAATTATATTCCAGCAAGAGTCACGGGTTTAATAATTGTCATTGCTGCATTTATTTTAAGAATGAATTGGAGAAATAGTTTCAGAATAATGATGCGAGATGCTAGAAATTCTCCAAGCCCTAATTCTGGTTTTACAATGGCTGCTGCAGCTGGAGCACTGGAAATACAATTAGAAAAACCAAATGTATATTTAATTGGAGATAATAAAAAAAATCTAAACATTGAAACAATTCATGCTGCCATAAAACTTACTAAAATGGCTGTGTTTTTATTTTTAATTATTTCAATAAGTTTTTTTGCTTTAATATATTACCTAATATCAATTTATTTAATTTGTAGTGAAAATAATATACTGTTCAAAATATTTTATTAATACCTTAAAGTAAATTTTAATTTAATTCAAAATGTTTCAATATAGAATTTGAAGGAAAAATAATGAAAATAGCAATATTATCTGTTAGTAAACATGGTAAAGAGCTGGCCAATAAGCTTAAAATAAATCTAGAACAAGATTCTACCATAATCCAGGTTCAAATATTCCATAAGAATGCTAAGAACAATCTAATTAAAGTATTTAATGATTTTGACGCAATTATAGGTGTTATGGCTTTAGGTATCATGGTCAGAATTTCTTGTGGATTAATTTCAAATAAAATTACAGATCCTGCTATCATTGTAATTGATGATTGTGGAAATAATGTTATTAGCCTATTGTCCGGCCATTTAGGCGGTGCCAATAATTTAACTATTAAAATAGCTGATTTAATAGATTCTAATCCAGTTATAACCACTTCAACAGATATTCATGGTTTTGTAGGAATTGATGAAATGGCCCGGAAACTTCACTGGGAAATTATGGATCCTAAATTAATTCTTAATTTTAATTCTTTTATTTTAAAAGGAGAAAAAATTGGCTTATTTTCTAATAAAAATATAGATTATTTGTTATATGATCCAAAAATTAGTAAAACATATCAATATTCATCTGGAATGGATTTAAAAGATAATTTCAATATATCTAATCAAATATCTAATAATTTTCAAGAAAATGATATTTTAGCAGTTAATTGCTCTGAAAAACCATATGATGTGGATTTAAATTCAAATGATTCTAATTTAAAAAACGATTTAAATAAAAGCATTTTAAATGAAGATAAAAATATTAATAACTCTGTTTTTTTGATTTTAAGGCCTAAAAAATTAGTAATCGGTATTGGAAGCCGAAAAGGAGTTTCTAAAGATCAAGTAATAATTTCCATAAAAAAAGCTGCTGAAATATTAAACTTGCCTGTGAATAGATTTGATTTAGTGGCCACGGCTGAAATTAAACAAAATGAAAAAGGAATTTTAGAAGCATCTGATGAGTTAAATATTCCTTTGAAAATTGTTAAAATGGATCAAATAAAAGAATTCGAATCAGAACAGATGCATCCTTCAGAGTTTGTAGAAAATACTTTTGGAGTAAAAGGAGTATGTGAACCTGCAGCTCTTTTAATAGCGGGTAATAATTCCAAATTAATATTTAAAAAGACCTCATTCAATGGTGTTACTATTGCAGTTGCAGTTTCTGATAATTAAATATGGATTTTTAAATTTAAATAAAAATTTAAATATTCCTGAATGGATATTAAAATATATACCAAAACCTTTTTAAATAAAGTAACATAAAGCACATTGAATATAACTATTATCTAAATTTTTTTGGAATTATACTTGGAGGAATTATTATGAGTAAGGATGCATTTAATCGCGTTTCTGATATTTTAAAACATATAACTGAAGATACTAGCGTTCCACGTAATATACGCAGGGCTGCAGAAGAATCAAATGAAATATTGAATAATGAAGGGGAAGACTCTACCGTAAGAGCAAGTACTGTGATTTCAATTCTCGATGAGATTAGTAACGACCCAAATATACCAATTCATGCTAGAACATTAATTTGGGAAATTCTAAGTGAATTAGAATCAATTCGGAACTAAATTATTAAATTTTTATTATTTTAATCTTATTTCATTAATTAAAAAATACAATAACTATTAAATATTATATTAAATTATTTCTAGATTAATTTAATTGTATTAAATATAATAATTACTAATTAATTCTTATTTTTAAATAAATCAACACTGATTTTTGCTTATTTTTAGTTTTTATAAATCAGTTTTTGTAAATTTATTTATTATTTATATTGAGAATATGGGATACAAACTGGGTTTTTGCTATTTCTTCTACAAATTCTGCCAGTGAAGCTGCTTCTTTTACATTAATCCCACTAGCTACTACTCCGTGATTTTTTAATATGATTACATCTTCATCTATCATCTTTTCAGCGGTTTCCTGAGCAAGTTCTGTACTGCCTGGCTTTTTATATTCCAATTCTTCTAAATATGGCTTTTTAATTTTACCAAAACCTTCTAATCTTCTTATTTTTTCATCCGAAAATGAGAAACCAGTTGCATACGGAGAATGGGTGTGCACAATTCCCATAATGTCTGGCCTATTTTTATAAATTTCTAAATGTAATAAAATTTCAGAAGAAGGATTTCCTCGGGATAGAGAATTACCATTTAAATCAACTAAAACCACAGTTTCCTGATTAACATCTGCTAATGAAATGCCAGTGGGTGTTATAGCTACAATATCCATTTTATGGTCTTTAAATCTAGCACTAACGTTTCCTGCCTTACCTGAGACAAGTTTTCTGTTAAAAATATAATTTGAAGCGTCTATTACAGATTCTACCAGATTTTTTCCACTCATTTTAAATATCCCCATATCCTGATTATTAAAACAATATTCTATAAATTTCATTTAAAACTAATAATCTCACACAAAAATTAATTAAAAATATCATTCACTAAATTTTAAAAGCTTGAATTCGCCCCTTTGAATCACTGGAACTTCTCCACAAGTAGGAACTATATTAAGCCGTTTCATGAAATCGGTTTGGGACTGGAATGTTCCGGAGTTTATCATATGAACTCCTTTGTAGTTTTTGTAGGAGTTAATATGGACATGACCAGTATGGAATATATGTGGGATATCTTCCATTACTAAATAATCCTCTATTTCAGAAGCTAACGGAGTTCTTTCACCATATATTGGCGCTAAATGTCTTTTTTCAAGAAGTTCTTTCATAATAATGTCAGATCTCTCTTGACTTAATCCTTTAATACTCATGGTAATGTCAAGAAAACTGTTGCCGTGATAAATAAGAGTTTTTATACCATCAAGACTTACAATGGCCGGGCTACTTACAAATTCAGCATTTTTAAGATTGTAAAGAGCCTTAGCATATTCTTCTGGAACTGCTGGCTGGGGTTCAGCTAATCTTGATGCGTCGTGGTTTCCCGGTGCAAAAATTATTTTTATATCTGACCTGATTTGACCAAATAAGCGGGCTGCTTCTTCATATTGTCGAGTTATGTCTTTTATATTAAGATCATCATCTTGATTTGGGTAAACACCAATTCCATCTACTATATCTCCTGCAACCAAGAGATATTTAACATCTTTAGCTATTTCAATTTGCTCAGGACTTCCAAATTCACAATTAATCCATTTTATAAATTTTTCAAATACATCTTCCAAAAAGTTGAGGCTTCCTATATGAACATCAGATATAAAAACAGCAGAAAAATTCATGGGTTTTTCTTCAATTCTTGGAACTCCCGGATGAATAATTTCTGAAGAAATAAATAAATTTCCTTTTCTAATTCCTATAATGCCAATAACTTCATCCCTAACAATGGTTTCCGACTTTTCAAATAGCTTGTGATTATCATTATGTACTAAAACACTGATTTCACCCGTTTCATCTTCTATTTCCAGTATTTTATGCCCATTTTTAGTAGTTCGGAAATCTTTTACCATTCCAATAATTTTAACTTCATCTTTTGTTTGAAAAATGTCTGTAATTGAGATAGAACCTTTTAATTCCCTTCTTTTTGATAATATGCCTTTAATTTTCTCATATCTACTATTAAAATAAGAAATCATATCCTTAATATCTCCACTGGTGTAAGATTTCTTACTAGTATCTTGAATAATCTCGAAATTAAATTCCACATTACTTGGAATATTTAATGACTGGATATCTGCTTCAGAAACAGATTCAGTAACTAAATCAATTTCCGGTGAATAATTACCTAATGAAGAATATTCTGTGTCAATTTCTGGGTTTTCCAGGTTTTCTATTCTTGATTCCAATTTTAAACTAGAATCGAAGTTTGTGGAGTTAGGTTCCGAACTTGAAATTTTTACTTGGCTTATTATACCTTCTTTTTCTAAAAAACGATCTAACATTTCTCCAGTTAAAATTACAAGATCTCTTTTTTTTATTCCTTTTCCAACTAGATCTGTAATTAATGAAGAAGAAATGTGAACAGGATCGTCTAATAAGTTAATTTTGTCGTAAGCAACTTCATTAACTAAAATTCCGGCATCAGCAAACTTAAGTAGAATATTTTGACTCATAATAATCTTTAAATTAATTTTTAAAATGATAAATAGTTAAATATTTTTAACAATAATATCTTAATTAGTGAACTATAATTTAATGTTAGAAATTCTTATATAAAATACTAGTTACAATCATATAAATAGTAAATCTGAGTAGTAATTTTATAAGATAAATTTATAAATAAATTCTAAACAATTATTCAATAACAATCATTAATTAAATTATTTCAAGCCTCTAAAGAATCCATTTAAAAAATAATTAATCTAAATATTTAATTTAAACGGTTTAAGATGTAAAATACTTATTTAAAGCACATAAAATTATTTATATTAATTTATAATAATCTAAACTCTTCTACATAGCAAAAAGGTGGTTATTTGTCAAGAATTTTGAAATTCATAATTTTTCTAGTATTTTTCATAGTTTTTTTTGAAGTGGGATTAGTTAGCTCATACACTATAGTTACTTCACAACCCCCTGATATTGAAAAGTTAATGAACATGCAAGTTGACAGAATTTCTGCAATTTTTAATGTGGGTGGCGATGTGAATAAAGCATTAACTGGCACTCCGGATATTTTGAATATATCAAATACTAATTTAGTGTCTCAATCACTTCAAATTAAGGCTAAATTAGATGGAGTTGACATAAAAACTCTCAATGCCACAAGTTTTGCTGATCAAAGCAAAAGTCCAGTTCCGGTCAACCTTACTATAATGGGTTATAAAGAAAATAGTACTGGTGGTAACAGTACTGGCGGAGGACAAATTGTAATTACCCCTAGTGCAGATTTCATGATTACAGCCACTGCAAATGCTAATAGTACTAGCAAAGGATTTTTAATAGATTTGAACTCTATTAAGATAGTTTCAATTTCTAGAATGTATACCAATAACTGAATAATTAATTCAGTTTAGAGAAATACGCCAGTTAAAAACCCAATAACAACATTCAGAATCAAAAAAAGAGTGAATTTCATGATTAGTATTATAGGCATAGGACCTTCACCTAAGGATATAACTCTGAGGGCATTGGAATCTATAGAAAAAGCGGAAGTAGTCATTGGATATAAAAAGTACATTGATTCGATTGAAGACTTATTAAATGGAAAAGAAGTTATTAAAAAGGGAATGGGTGATGAAATCGCCCGAGTAGAAATGGCCATTCAAAAGCATCTGGATGGTAAACAAGTAGCATTAATCAGTTCTGGGGATCCTGGAATTTTTGGCATGGCCAATGTTTTCTTTCAATTAGCTGGAAAATATAGTGGTATTCAATTCGAAATCGTTCCTGGGGTTACAGCAGCTAACTATGGTGCTTCTTTATTAGGAGCACCGCTACACGACTTTGCAGTTATTAGCTTGAGTGACATATTAACTCCTTTAAGTGAAATAAAGCGTAAAATTAAGCATGCTGCACTAGGAGGCATGGTTATAGCTTTGTATAACCCTATCAGCAAAACCCGAAAATCACCATTTCGAGAAGCTATTAAAATACTTATGAATACTATAAATCCTGCCACTACGGTTGGATTTGTTAAAAGTAGTTCTCAACCACCTCAAATCACAGTTACAACTCTAGAAAACCTAGAAGAAGATCAAATTGACATGTCAACCATAATAATTATTGGTAATTCTACTACCTATGTAGAAAATGGACAGATGATCACTCCCCGAGGATATGTGGTTAAACAACCAATCCACCCTCTTTCAAAAGAGTTTTATGAGAAATTTCTGAATGGAGAAAATATAGACGGGCATAATAGGTCATGTGAATACTATCCCTGCCATCATCATCCTCAAAACTGCACATTTTGCTACTGTCCTTTCTACCCTTGCGGGGATGCTTCAACAGGAGGCCATTGGATCAAAGACAAGGGTTTATGGAGCTGTCAGGACTGTGAGTGGATTCACCAAGATGCTACAGTTAACTGTATAATGGAAAAACTACCTGAAATCTTAGATGATGTTGAAGACCTTAAAAAGAAGAAAAAAGATCTCTTAAAACTGCGAAGGGAATGTATTTTTAAGACTTCTCAAATATAATAATTAATTAAATAACATTCTTTTTTATTAATTTTTAATAACTGCTAGAATCTTTAATTAGATTCATTATACAAATTTGATGGTATTGGATTTAATCACCTATCCATGTTTTTAAAATAAAACTACATGTCTGTGACTTAAAATATTCTGCTTTTAAATAATTAAAATCAGTATTTTTAGGAACAGCAACTAAATAAACTTTAAAAGAATTAATGGTAGTTTCGGGACCAATTACATGGATCCATAGAGTTACATTCTCTTTTTCCCCCATTAAATTTTTTATTTCATCATTTAATTTTATATTAGTTGATTTAAAAGAGTTATTTAAACTAGAAAGATTATATGCAGTGTCTAAAGTCCAGTAAGAAGATTCTCCAACGATGGGTGATGGATCAGTGAGTAAATAATAATCATTTTTTTTCAAATAATCTGCGCTGGTATTGAAGTGATGGCATTCCCATATTTTAGAGGGGGATGTATTTGTGGGTGAAGCATGGCTTTGACTGTCATTTAATTCTTGATGGGGACAAATATCTGATTGTGAATATTTAAATTTGTTAGATACGTTTTGAGAATTATTTAGTTTGTTTTTATTCCAATCCATAATTATAACAGTGTAATTACTCAAAAAATTGCATTGTACTGTTCGATTGATAACGACTATTTCTGAAGATTTAGATGGTATAGGTTCTTCATGAATGATTATTGGATTTATTCGGGGATCTAGAGGATATATAATAATGTTTGATTTGATATTTTTGGGAAAAATTTTGTTTTCTACCAGTTTATCATAATTTTGAGTGAGATTATTTATTTTTTCCCAAGACAATGTATTAGATATGTTCTTAGTAGAATTATTGTAATTTAATGCCAATCCCGGAGATATTCCCTCACAATTAGGAAGTATTTCCCAATTATCTGGAGATCCTGGGGTTTTAATAAGTATGTCTGCAGCTTCCAATGTGCAACGTTCCAGGATCGCTCTGGAATTCTGATCTCCCATAAAACCATTACTATAATCTATGGCATCAGCGGAAATTCCTATTATCACGGTTATCATGATTATTGAAAGCAACAAATCAGTTGAAAATATAAACCCTTTGGAATCATTCAAAATTGATTGGGGATTAAATTTTTTGAACAGGCTTAAAATCTGGAAATACATTATTCTCACATTTTAATTTTTTTATTTTTCATTATTTATTACAAAAATAAAGTCTAAATGGCACCATATTTGGAAGCATGACCATTATCTAAGAATAATAAATAATTTGTTCCATTTTCAATTTTATAAATTATGGCTTTTCCAGGATATGGTTCTCCACCAAAAATAACATGATCTGAGGAACAAGGACCCTCTAAATTAAGGGAACTGCTATTATTATTATTATTATTATTATTCACGGGGGATGGTTGAATAAAAACTTCAAATCCAAAATGAGCACAAAGGCCTTTTCCTTCTAAACGGCAGAGATAACAAGAACCATCACTACTATCGTGATAAAAACCATTTTCCTGACAATTTTTCATGGTATTTTTAGAACCATGACTTAAGTAAGGATCATAGGGACATTTTTTAATTATGAATGGTGAACTTGCATTTTCATATAAACTCGCATTTTTTACGCTATTGTTCGCCAAGTAATTATTTAAACTACTTCCATAACTGGTTCTGGTATTGTTATGAGTTATATATCCATAAGGACGACATTTAACAAAGGGAAGCGGATCAGGTAATCCTTCAATGGAAATCAATTGGGATAAATGTTCTTCATGCTTTAAATTATCTTGAGTTACAATGATTGTAGTGTTGAATTCAATAAAGAAGGAATCTTGTGGTGATGTTTGAACTGAATCCACTTTAAAAGTCACATTAATGCCTTGTTTCATATATTGTGAGCTTAAATTATTAATTTTTATCTGTAACTGATTTTTTATAGATTCTGGGCTGTTTTCAACTGTTTTGTTATTATCAATTATCTCTAATGATATATTTTCCATAGATTGTCTAGCGAGGGTTGGTATATTTCTTTTAAGATCATCTGATGCAAAATTCAAGGTATCTGATTGAATAGACTGGGTAGTAATTTCGTTTTCACCATGAACATAGTTTAATAAGGTTAGAGCAACTAAAATAGCTGGTAAAATCAGTAAAAAAGAAGTTCCTGTCATTACATAACCTTTTTTATCCATGTTTTCACCAGATCGATTTAAATTGTTTATATTTATGTATTAACTTTATATCAATTAATTATTATTATTTATTATATAAAAGTATTACTATTTTAAAGTATGATAAGAAAAGTAATGAATAAGCAAATTTATTTATTTAATAAATAATACTTCAAAAAAACTAAAAATAATAATTGAATGATTATATTAGAATGATAACTAATAATAGTAAGTATTAAAGATTTAAGACTTATAAATAGCACTTAAAATTATTTTTAAGTATTATAAAACGCATTTACTTTTTTCTTCTACCAAAGAATTTAATTATAATGACTTCCAAGATTAAATGAGTAATTTAGAAGTAAAATTTTTTTACTTTATAGTAATATTTGGCCGATTAATACGGCATTTTTTATATAATATAATTCTTAATTAATGAATAACTTGACAACAAAATCTTTAAATTAATGAAATTAAATTATTAAAATAAGAAAGATATTAAGTAATTTTATATTAAAATTTCGATTTTGAAAATATATTAAAATTTTTGAATTTAATTTTTTTATACAAATTAAATCAAATATTAGGCAAAATCAGATTATGGAGGACTAATATGTCAGATACTGTACGAGCATGGCGTCATATTCCACAGCGTTATAATCTAATAGGTTCTAAATGCGCACAATGCGGCACGGTTTTTTTCCCAAGTCGTATCATATGCCCGGAATGTAGGAGAAAAGGGCAACTGGAAGATATACAATTAACCGGAAAAGGTAAAATTTTTACTTACTCCGTCATTACCACACCCACTGATGAATTCAAGGAAATAGCACCTTATGTGGTAGCTATAGTTGAATTAGAAGAAGGAGCAAAAGTCACTACTCAAATAGTGGATTGCAATCCGGAAGATGTTAAAATCGGCGATGAAGTGGAAATGGTATTTAGACGAATCAGAGAAGAAGGCAAGGATGGAGTGATTTCATATGGATTCAAATTCAAGCTCAAAAAGTAAAATTGGTGTATTATTAGTGGGACACGGAAGTAGACTACCCTATGGGGAAGAAGTAATTAATGGGTTGGCGAATATTTATCGGGAACAGGCAGATTATCCGGTGGGTGTTGGATTCATGAATATGAATAAGCCATCCATACCTTCTGCTATAAATGAATTGTCTCAAGCAGGGGTGGAAAAGATTATTGTCACTCCAGTCTTTTTAGCCCATGGTGTACACACTAAACAGGATATTCCACATATATTGGGTCTAGATAATGGCCAAGAAAATGGTCACGGTCATGGACATGATCACAGCCACCAGAATGAAGAAGAAGAGGAAATAAAATTCCAGGGAGAAATTATTTACACCGAACCATTGGGCTCTGACCCTCGTTTGGTTGAAATACTGAAAGATAGGGTTAATAATTCTCTAAACTAAACTCCTTGAATCATTAATTTTTTTCATTTCTTAAAAATTATTTTTTTTAAAGTTAAATTTTATTTTACTTAATATTAATCAAAAATAATAATCAAAAATTATATTTCTAATAGGGGATATAATAGTCATAATGTCCTCTAAAAAACCTTTAATTTCTGATTTAGGTGAAAAAAAGCTGATTGATTTGATCATACAGAAAGCTCGGCTTTGTCAAAAAGACTATTTCTCAACACATCCCCAGATTAGGGACAGCTTAGGGCTTAAAGAAAAAGACCGTGGGGTAGTGCTGCTGGCGAATTGACCAAGGGATCTCTACATTGGGCCAGCTTGCCAGATAAAGAGAGAC
>DAWK01000197.1 GCA_002509745.1 Methanobacteriaceae archaeon UBA349
TTTTTGAAATATCCAAAGAGAAACCGGATCTGGTAATTTCTGGAATAAATATTGGTGAAAATCTTGGAAAGTCTGAATTAACCACCTCTGGAACTATTGGTGCGGCCATGGAGGCTGCTACTTATGGAATACCTGCCATAGCCGTTTCCATACAAGTTAATCAGGGTGATATTAAGTTCCATGATGGGCATGTGGATGTGGACTTTGACGCAGCAAAGCGAATAACCCGAAAAGTGGCCCAAAATATTCTGGAAAAAGGCTTGCCGGAAGGTGTGGATTTAATAAATCTTAATATTCCTTCTCATCCAGAAAACGATGAAATTTTAATTACTCGTTTGGGTGAGCGGATGTACAACGTCCATATTCAAAAAAGATTGGATCCTAGAGGAAGGCCCTATTACTGGTTGGATGGAGATCCTGTAGAAGATGATAGGCCCGGAACAGATGTCCACACACTAAAAATGGAAAAAAAGGCCACATTAACTCCCATATCTCTTGATTGTACTTCTGATTTGAGTTTAATGGAAGAATGGTTTAAGTGATTTAAATCAAAGTGATGTTTTTGAGTATCTGTGTAGCTATGTCCCCTATGTTACCCTCTCAATAGAAACTCAAACTAATCATGATTTATAATTTTATTATTTCTCTTCTTTAAAATACAAAATCATAAAGATGCCCTTAATTTAATGAAATGTTATTTTAATTTCCTCGTAGTTTTCATCAATAACTGTACGCAATTTTTAGCTTTAAAGTATTTAATAAAACTGAATTAATTGTAAATATGGGATTGAAATTAAAAAACTCTAAAAACTTTCGAATTTCGAGTAAAAATCCTAAAAATCATCATAAAAACTAGTTAATTTTCTATTTAAATAATCATAGCTATTTTTTATATAAAAAAATCATTTGAAAACCTTTATTTCTAAAAATAAGTTAATTTGGTTATAAATTGGCACAAATTTGGGTGTAATTCTGGAAAAATTACTTTTAAGTAAACAGAGTTATACTCAATCAGACTTTTATAAAAACATAAAAATTCGATTAATCAAGAAAAGTTAAAAATTAGGAATAGGAGGACAAAAATGGTTTATGATATATTGATACCATCTGTCCCGTTTTTAGGAGCTTACATAGCTACATTCGTTCTTTACAAGAAGGGTCTTATAAAAAAAGCTTTACACGTTAATTTATGGAACTTTATACTACTGTTATCATTCATCGTATCTGGCGGGGCGGGATTCTTACTAATGGTTCTGATGGAACTGGGAATAGTATCCACCGTGAACCTGGGCCTTTTATATTGGCATATTGAATTTGGAATAACTCTAACTTTGGTAACTATTTTCCACTTACACACATACTGGAAAAGTACCAGAAAAATATTATTTGGGTCTAAAAAGAATAAGGGGGCGTAATATTGAATAAGGAACGCTTAATTGAAAAAATGAAAGATATAATGATTAAAGCCCGCTCTTTTTATAAGAATCTCTCTCCTAAACAGTCTAAGGCAGTGAATATTCTGGCCACAGCACCCCTCATCGCGGCCAGTATTGATGGTGCCTGTGCTGGAGGGTGCCCCTATGGCCTATCATATGATCCATATCCTGGACAATGTGGTAGGTATATGGATTCTAATGGGACGGGAGCTTGTGACTTGGCATCAGCTGATGTAGCAACGCAACAAACTACTAGCAGTAGTGATACCAGCAGCCAGGATTCATCATCTCAGTCATCAAGTTCATCTAACGACAATGGAAATTCTGGTGGTGTTAGTTCTGATGATACCAGTACCGATAATGCTTCTAATGCCTCTACAGTACCTGATTCTACTTCAACAGGCATTGACGGTTCTTCTACTACGGATGGAACTAATTTTCGTATTCTTCCAGCGACTCTGATAATACTGGGGGCGTACTTGTTAACTTATTATCTATTTAAAAAAGGAATATTGAAGGCCAGAGTTCATAAAAGAATTTGGAATGGGTTATTAACCTTTGGATTTTTGGGAATGGGAATAACTGGACTTATACTAACTGTAATTATTAACCTGGGAATATCAACTGTTTATAATTCTGGGATGACTTATTGGCATGCTGAACTAGGACTATTGATGGTTTTAGCAGCTTTAGTACATTTCCATATTTATCAAAGGCCGTTTAAAAGAATGTTCAAGGTTTTATTTGATTCAAATTCTTCAAAAAAGGATAAGAATGTGATAAAAACTCCTGGAACTTCAAATGATAGAATCATGGATTAAAACTAAAATTTATCTAAATTTTATTTTAATCATTCAACCTTTTCGGAAACTTTATCTTTAATTCCTGCAAATTATTAGTTAGAACTTTTTAGGGACTTTTTATCCCAATAACTATTCTGTGATGTTCATGAAAAAAATACTCTGGTGGCTTATTGCTGGTACTAAAGGAGGCATAAATAGGGCCCGAATAATTAATGAATTAAATGAAAGGCCATATAATGCTCACCAGATATCAGAAAAACTAGAACTAGATTATAAAACTGTTAGACATCACATAAAAATCCTTGAAGAGAATAAAATCATTACTT
>DAWK01000122.1 GCA_002509745.1 Methanobacteriaceae archaeon UBA349
CCACTTTTAAAAGACATGGTTTATTTTCAATTAAAACTAGTTCCTGAAAAACCCCATTTTTCTCATCCCATGCTGGTTGAGAAGTTTGGCCACTATTGATAGTTAATGAAAGGTTGCAAGGACCTTTAAATTCAGGGAGATTAAGTATGAATTCCATAATTTATAATTCCACTTAATGTTATATCAAATTAATGAAGAATAAATAAAAATAAATAATTTATAATTATTGGTATAATTAGGTTTGAGTTATTATAAGCATTATAATTAAGAATTTTTACTTGTTATCAGGTTATTCCTATACGAGAAAGACCATTATAAATGACCAATCCTCCAATAAATAGTAAAAACGCAGCCATGACCAAATTAGTGTGCTTAGAAAGCCAATGGTTCAGGGGTTGAGTAACTCTTTGGGCAGTTTTAGGGAACACCAAGAAGAAGAATAGAGGAACTTCCACCACGATTAAAGTGATGATGGTTAAGACAGCTACTGCACCTATATCAGCCCAAAGTCCTGCTTTAGCAATTCCAATTTGTCTTCCAGCGGCTAAAACAAATATAGCTGTACTAAAATTAATTAAAAAGGTTAAAAGACCAACGGTGAAATAGCGACGGAACTGGGCAAATTTACTTGCTTTTTTATCAATCTTAAGGTACTCAAATAAAGAGCTATTTCTTTTATTTCCTTTAGAAAAAGCACTTCTTAACCCCAATAGAACTAAAATAGCACCTAAAAATATGTCAATAGATGCTATGGTAGCCGGATCAGCATGACCCGTATTTTGTAGAGCATTTCCCATTAAAAATCCAATTAATACTGTGAATAATAGTACAAACACAGCGCCTAAATAAAAAGAGAATCCTGAAAGCTTGGGATTATCCGTCATAGACATTATAATTAAAAAAACAGACAATGCTGTAGGACTAACTGCTGCCGCCCAGGATAAGGGCATGACTATGGCCATAAGATTTGGATCTATTATATTATTCAACCCCCGGATGTGATTTAACATATTAAATTAAATTAAAATATGAATTTTAATTATAATTTGAAATTAGAAGTTTAAAGAATTTACTAAAACTCTAATTTACATCACCTAGTAGGATTTTAAGATTATAGCATTAGGAATTTAATCTAATAATAGTATGTTTTAGAAGATATTTAATAATTCCAGTAGTAGTACATTAAGAATTTTTATTGCCCCATCAGTCATACATTGCCAGTGTAAAAATAATTTTAAAAAAGAGATAAACGAGCTGTTCATGACCCCAAACCATATAATCCTCCTTTTTTTCAAAAATAGTTTCGAACCATCTCAAGCAAAAAAATTACTAATGATGAAAAACATAATATAAAATATATAATTTTTAAAAGAGTTTTTATCATGTCTCATTTTACAACCATAGACCCTACAGATGCACTTAAATTAATGGAAGAAGATTCTGAAATTAGTATCGTGGATATAAGGCCTCATGTTGACTTTCAACGAGAACACATCCCCCATGCCCAGAATCTAGATTATGACGGCCATCATTTCCAGGAAAAAGTAGAAAAGCTGGATAAAAATAAGAGTTACATAATTTATTGTAAATCTGGAGTAAGGGGAGAGTATTTTATGGGAAAAATGCGAGAATCCGGCTTTTCAAAGGTTTATAACATTTTAGGTGGTTTTGTGGCCTGGAAAGTCAGCAAGTTACCCCTGACAGGTGATTGAATTGAAATACCACTATTTTTAATATTAATCTAATTTTTTAATATTATTTACCATACGATAATTTTGATTTTTAATTAAAAATAGGAGATGGTGAATTGGACATTAAACCCTTGGAAAATGAAAAAATACCTTATTCTGAAGTAGAAGAATTAGAAAAAGAATTTCCTTCACAGGAGAAAGAAAAAAAGAACGGTATTTCGAGTTTAGATGATGAAAAAGAAATTATTTCCAAGAATATTTTTTCCAATATCCATCAATATGATGTTATTATTATAGGGGGAGGTCTTACCGGACTTAGAGCTGCAATACAACTGTCTGATGCCCAACTCAAAGTAGGCATAATCAGTAAAGTCCATCCTCTGCGTTCCCATTCCGTGGCTGCCCAGGGGGGAATGAATGCTTCCCTGGCCAATGTTCCTGGTGAAAAAGAAACCGTGGATAACTGGAAAATTCACGCCTATGACACGGTAAAAGGATCTGACTATCTGGCCGATCAGGACGCCGTGGAAATAATGTGTCGAGAGGCCCCCTCAACGGTTATTGAATTGGAACATATGGGAACTGCTTGGTCACGCTTAGAAAATGGTAAAATTGCTCAGCGGCCATTTGGGGGAGCTGGTTTTCCAAGAACATGTTATGCTGCAGATAGAACCGGGCATAATGCGCTCCATACATTGTATGAACAAGTCATCTCAAGGGATATTCCCATAAATGAAGATTTTTTTGTAACTTCACTAGTAACTGAAAATGAATATTGTGTGGGTTGCACTGCCCTGGAAATTCGTACGGGGAAAATTCATGGCTTCCAGGCATCAGCTGTGCTTATGGCCACCGGAGGGTTTGGTAGATTATTTAATAGTTCCACCAATGCCCTTATAAATACAGGTGATGGACAATCATTAGCCTTAAATGCTGGAGTATCCTTAAAAGATATGGAATTTGTCCAATTCCACCCTACCACACTATATGGAACAAATATTTTGATAACCGAAGGGGCCCGTGGTGAAGGAGGCATTCTTATTAATAAAAATGGGGAGCGTTTCATGAAGAATTATGCTCCTAATTCATTGGATCTGGCGCCTCGAGATGTGGTGGCCCGAGCCATAGACACCGAGATTGGTGAAGGAAGAGGATTTAAAGGAGGATATGTTCATTTGGATCTGCGCCACCTAGGAGCTGAGCTTATAAAAGAGCGTTTACCTGGTATAAGGCAAATATCTATTGATTTTGCTGGAGTGGACCCAATTAATGAACCAATACCAATTCAGCCAGGGCAGCATTATTCCATGGGAGGAATTGATGCAGATAAAGATGGGAAAACATCTCTTAAAGGATTTTATGCAGCAGGTGAATGTGCATGTATAAGTGTCCATGGCGCCAACCGATTGGGAGGCAATTCACTATTAGAAACTGTCGTTTTTGGGCGACTGGTGGGTGATGCAATAATAGAAGAAATTTTTAAAGGCCCCTACAAAAAACAGGAAAATCTGGAAACCGTGCAAAAGGCCATTACGAAAATAGATAGTAAACTAAAAATTATATTATCTAGAAAGACCAGCGAAAATCAGTTCAAAATTAAAGAATCCTTAAATAAGACTATGTACAGTAAATTCGGAATATTTCGTGACCGATTAGTAATGGAAAAAGGCATTTTAGAGATAGAAGAAATTAAAAAGAAATTATCACAGGTCAAAATAGATAATAAAGAACTGGCCTTGAATCAGGCAATTATCCGTTTATTAGAGCTAGAATATCTGGTTCAACTGGCAGAAACCGTGGCATTTGCTGCCATAAAACGAGAAGAAAGTCGCGGTTCCCATACCCGAACAGATTATCCTTCACGTGATGATAAAAAATTCCTTAAACATACCCTTACCTCTTTACAAAATAAAAAAATTTCAGTTTCCTATAAACCTGTTGTTCTAGGTATGTTTAAACCCCAGGAGCGTGTTTACTAAATGAAATTAAAAGTATTCCGTTATCATGAAGGAATGGGTGCTCCCCATTACGATACGTTTTCTTTGGAAGAAGAACCTGGTATGACAGTTCTTAGAGCTTTATTCCAGTTTCAAGAAGAATTTGATGATTCTCTGGCATTTCAGTACTCTTGCCGGGGCGCAGTCTGTGGTACTTGTGCCATGCTCATTAATAAGGTTCCTAGACTGGCCTGTAGGACCCAGATGGCATCTCTCTTAAAAGGAGAACAGCAAATCGCGTTGTCACCTTATCCTGCACTGGAAGAAAAAGTGGGCTGGAACCCCTCCCAGGAAGTTCTGGTGGAACCACTTCCCCATTTTCCAGTTGTTAAAGATCTTATTGTAGATCGGAATGCTTTTTTTAAATCCTACAAATTCGTGGAACCGGTTCTTAAAACAGAATCTACACCACCAAAAGAACATCTCATGGATCCTTCTGATTTGCCAGATCTGGAACTTTATACCAATTGTATTCTCTGTGCTGCCTGTTATGGGGCCTGTCCCGTTGATGGAGAAAATAGAGATTATTTAGGTCCAGCTGCTCTAGCCAAGCTTTATCGATTCCATATTGATCCCCGTGACGTAGATAATAGGCGTCTGGGAAAAGCAGATATTCCTGATGGCTGGTGGGCCTGTGATTTCCATGGAAACTGCCGTCAGGTTTGCCCTAAAGGAGTTCCCCCTATTATGGCTATAGGGCAGTCACGGACAGAATTAATGGAAAAAAAAGAAAAATCAGAGGATAAGAAATAATTTTATTCTCAGAGTTAAGTGCAATCCGAGGGAAAATATGAAGTATATGTGCACCTATTGTAATGTTTTTGCCTATGATGATGAAAAAGGAGACCTCAATGCCATTCTGGAGCCAGGCACTACGTTCGATAACATTTCTGACACTTGGCGATGTCCAGTGTGTGGAATGCCCAAAACATTCCTCAAACAGATAAGTGATGATGTTTTTGCTCTAAAAATTGCTGCCTATCAGGGCAAAAATGCTGAAACCACAGATTTAAATTATTACCGTAACCTGGCTCGAAAAATGCTCACAGGTACTTGTGGTGTTTACTCTATCTGCGACGGACAGAGAGATCGGGTATGTACTGGCCAGAAATTCGGGGCCCCCATTGGTATGGGTGGAGCTGGTCAATCTCGGACATTTGAAACCAATTATAATAGCCTACACGAATACCGTTTAAAAATGAGAGTGGTTAAGGCCCACCACGAACCAGAAATGTCTTTAAACATTTTTGGAAAGAATCTGGTTGCCCCCATAATGGGAGCTAGTCTTTCTGGAGTAAAACTCTCTTTAAATGACACCATTCCTGAAAAATCATTCTATCTCGGTTTGTTAAACGGGGCTAGAACCTTTGGATCAGTTGGTCTAGTGGGAAACACTCCCACCACTCCAGAAGACCTGGGAGTAAACACCGTGGGAGAAAATGGGGGGTGGGGCATCCCCATATTCAAACCTCAATCCCAGCAGAAATTAATCCAGCTTTTTAAACTGGCTGAAAAAAGGACGTTATTGCTGTGGGAGTAGATTTAGAAGGGGCCGGTTCCACCTTCTGGACCTCGCCAGGAAAAAGAGTGTACCGTAAAAGTGAAAATGAACTGCAGGAACTGGTAGATTCTGTGGAAAAACCGGTGATTTTTAAGGGGATTATGAGTGTTGAAGACGCCCTGAAGGTGGTGGATTCTGGGGCCAATGCATGTTATGTGTCTAATCATGGCGGAAGAGTTATGGATTGTGGTCAGGGCGTGGCCGAGGTTTTGCCCGAGGTGGCAGATGCTGTTTCAGGTAAAATCACCATTATGGCCGACGGTGCCGTACGTACAGGTTTTGATGTGCTTAAAATATTAGCCCTGGGTGCTGATTTGGCCCTCATTGGTAGGCCTCTGGCCCAAATGACCGTTGGTGGTGGTGAAATAGCGGTTGAAATGTATCTGAATTATGTAAAAGATGATTTACGTCGGGCCATGATACTTACTGGCTGCGATAATCTGGGAGAAATTAGGAAGAATATTCTGGTAAAATAAGAAATTTAACAAATTTTTATTATTTTTTAATTGAAATTTTAGGAGGTATAAAATGGAAGAAGATGATTTTAATAACTTGGATGATTTGACAAAGGAAAATATTGCCCTGGCCCTGTGGATGAAAGAATTCCAGGCAGATGAAATACCATCAGATATAAAAAAATGTATTTTAAGTGATAAAAATAGTGCTGATGCGTTTGGTGAGCGCATGAGACACCGAATACAGGATTTATTGGATAATCCTGATTCATTCACCCCCAGTTACCAGAAACGGTATCAAGAACTCATCAAACACTGTTCTTCACTAAGTTCAATTCAGGCCTATGCTATAAATCATCTTTTAGGAATGGACAGCAGTCGTGGATACCAGAAAATTCCAAAAAAATCCAATATCGAGTTTCCCCGAGACTTCGCTCCTCAGCTGGGCTATCAAGTAGGTTGGCACTTCTTTGTAGGTAACTGCCGTGACACCCAAGAGCGGGACTATGGGATTCTGGTCTCATTCTACCATTATTCTCTATTGCCCCCAGAAATGGCCCATAGTTTTGGTTTAACAGATTGGGAAAATCAAATTTTTGAGATGCAGCTGGCTGTAGCCAGAAATGGTGAAGAACATTTACAAAGTAGACCATTTGCAATTGCAGGAACCACCGGCCTATTAAAATTCACATCTCATCCATTTAATTATGAAGCCGGTAAAAACAGAATAATATCTGATAAAAAAGATGATCTGTTCCCTCTTACAGTGCAAGCCTGGGGAGTGAATCAAGGCGACGAGCGCGATGTCGAGATGGAAGTTAATCTTAAATTTTCTTCTAATAAGGACTTTCTCTTGCAGGGAAACCAGGGATGTCTTCCTTGCTGCTGCGACATCGGAACCTTATATTATTCAGCCACCAATCTCCAGTTAGAACCCGGCAGCACTTTAAAACTGGATGGTAAGGAGATAATCTTAGAGGAGGGTAAGTTCTGGTTCGACCACCAATGGGGTAATGCCCTGGAACCTCTGGGTAACT
>DAWK01000106.1 GCA_002509745.1 Methanobacteriaceae archaeon UBA349
CTCAGCATCTGGTTGGGCCAGTATTCTAAATTGCTCCAAATTGGTTTCCTCATAGAGCTTTTCCATTACCTTTTGAAGTTCCCCCACCGGCATTTCCAGGACTTTCCTTATTTTTAAAAGGTCTTCATCATTAAGTTTAGTTTTATAATCTATTATCTGGTCTTCAAACCACTCTACACCATTTATATTACCTGAAACGTATTTATCCACCGCGAAAGGAGGCATTTGCTCCACGGCCCGCAATATTCTCCACATATCCTTTTTATCTACATCTATTCCCATCATTTCGTCCACAACTTGGACCGCCCTTGCTGCCTTTTCAGTGCCGCCCCGACCATAAACAATGGATGCACAGGCCCCGGCCAGTAATATTCCGGTGAAGAAATAGAGTTGATTTTGGCCATCCCATAGGGCGGAGAGAGGTATTTTAACAACATAAAGTATAATGCTCGTGAATAGCACTGATGATGCTATAAATGTTAAAATTGCGGCAATAATGGCCAGTTTTTTATTTTTGATTAGCATGTTTATCATTCGTTATTATTTGCTTATTTTTTAAGTTATGGCTATTTTATTTCTCCAAAAAAGTCTTTATTTCCTGTGCAATGGGCTCGGGATTACCATAGTCCTGTGCAGATCCATGGTTTAATCCTTCCAGCTCCACCAAATGAGAATGAGGGACTATTTTATCCAGAGCCTGGAGGGTTTCTTTTAACATGGGTTCCGTTTTGCTGCCGCCCAGTAATAATACTTTTGCAAAAACCTTTTTGTAGTTATCGAGTGTTCCTTCTGTTTTTTGAACGATTTCCAGTTCGTCGTGTAATGTAGGGAGAAGCTCTTGGAGAGATACATCATCACCCTTGACTTTACGGGCATCCAATTTTAGTGCCAATTTGAAAATAGGAACCAGAATAAAATCAGGAGCTATATTAATCACCATATATTTCTTAGAATCCTTGGTTAAACTTTCCATGGCCGCAGCCACGTCACCCTGGGCCATGTACCCATCATAGTGCTGGATGATGGTTTTGAATTCTTCAATCCCTGGTTGTCCAAAGAAGATGAGGGGTTCATAGGCCACAACTTTATGGATATCTGAATTAGAGATTGCAGCATGCAGTGCAAATAAAGCACCGTCAGCCGTTCCAAAGACATAGTTTGAACCAGTTTTTTTAATGATGGCATCCAGGTCTTCATCTTCCTTTTCTATGCAGTAATTATTACTTGGTCCACTCATCCCACGCCCCCTACGGTCAGGAATATATACTGTAAACTCATCTGAGAGTAAAGTAGCAAGCTTCATAAGGTGTTGGGATGCATTTATTCCTCCGTGCAGAAGAATAATACCTGGGCCACTGCCTATTTGTCGGTATCCAATTTTAGTGCCGTCATAAGATGTTACAGAATCCTTGGTGTATAATTTTTTTTCATTCATAAATAACGCCCATTTTATTTAAACTATGAAATCTTAATTAAATATCTTATCTAGTACTTAAATCACACCTCTTTACTTTTTAACGACCACACCCAAGATTCCCCCTATTAAACCTAAAATTAGGCTTACCATAACTGATAATTGAATTATAATATATGCGGTTACTATTAAACCTATTCCTGTAGATACAAATCCAGTAATAGCACCCATATTCCCCAGACCCATAATTAATAATAAACATATTAATATACCTCCAATTATTCCAGACATGGTCCCTACTACGGCCCCATCTTTTTCATCCATTACCTCATAGTCTTCAAATCCTTTACTGAGGTAAGATGTTATGAATCCACCTGCAATAGGGCCTAAAAAGAATAATGGTAAGAATATCCATGACAAGCAAATAGTTAAAGCGGCATTAACGAACGCACCTATTCCAATAGTTTTCCAATCCATTTTTAATCAACTCCAATTTCAATGCATCTTTTATTCTGTATTTTATGGTTCATAATAATTAATCTATAATCTATGACTCCCGTCCCCCACCAGCACTGTCCCCAGCCACATAACCTGTAGAAAAAATTTTTTAAAGATTATAGCCTCCTCGAAGGCCACCCCCAGCAGGCCCAGCACCCCTTACACCTAATTCCTGTACATTCATGATTTAATAACTCCTTTTTATCGTTATAATAGTCATATTGATAATTTTTTAGTAAAAAATAATAGGTATATCGATAATAATAGTATATAATTATAAAATTATAAATCATGAAGGAGGTGAAAAAAAGTTGAAAACAAGAAATCTCGTGATTTTAACCTTTTTATTTACACTATTTTTATCAATACCCACTATAAGTGCTGCCAATGTAACTATAAATCCTGAAGATAGCATACAAGACGCCATAAATAATGCGGCTTCTGGAGATACTATTATTCTGAATACTGGAGCTTATAATCAAAGTGGAATCAAGATTAATAAAGAATTAACGTTCAAAGGAGCTACCAACAACCCTGATGATGTAATTATCGATGCTCAGAATAATGATAGAGTAATTGAAGTACTAACTGGTGTTAACAATGTAAAACTGCAGGGTTTGACTATTACCAATGGATACCATAATGGAACATTCAATGGTAGAGGGGCAGGTCTCTCAAATAGAGGTGGAACACAATCCCAACCTACTCAGATAATCAACTGTAAATTCACCAACAACAATGCCACCGGTGAAGGTGGAGCTATTTACAATTATGGTAACTTAAACATTACTAATTGTATATTCACCAACAATAACGCAGAAGGAAATGGTGGGGCAATATCCAACCGTGGTGATTTGGTTATTAGGAGCAGTACTATTCAGCAGAACACAGCTCCGTCTTTTGGTGGAGGAATATATAACCTGGATACTATGGCCATTATTGATAGCATCATACAACAGAATCAGGCTGCAGGTGGTGGAGGAATACTCAATGATGGAGAATTAACCATCACTGGAAGTACCATTCAACAAAACCAGGGTAGTAATGGTGGAGGAATAGATAACTTTGAGAGTTTAACCATTACGGACAGTATCATAAAGGACAATACTGCCCCTATGGGTGGTGGAATAGCCAATTGGAATAATTTAATGGTCACTGATTGTAGCATTCAAGATAACACTGCCGAACTTTCGGGTGGTGGAATACATAACATTATGGGCACTACAACCATTACTGGTAGCAATATCCAGAATAACAGTGCTCTTAAAGGTGGAGCTATTTACAATTATGGTAACTTAACCATTACAAGCAGTACACTTCAGCAGAACACCGCTACTCAGAGTGGAGCAATATTCAATGATCAATTAGGAGAAGTATCTGGTACTCTAACTGCGAACTTTAATCGCATATTCAACAACACTCCTAATGCTGTTGAATGTAGTTCTGGTTCAGTGAATGCCATTTATAATTGGTGGGGTTCAAATAATCCAGTTTTTTCCACGTTGATTAATGGTTCTGTGAGCTATGATCCCTGGCTGGTTATGAGGTATAGTGCTAATCCAACCATTATTAAGCAGGGACAGGCTTCTAATTTGATTGCTGATTTTAGATATGATTCCCATGGCGTGTTCCACAATCCTGCGGCAGGACATTTGCCGGATGGTACTATGGTTACATTTACTACAACTTTAGGTAATGTGGGTAGTAAATCAGTGGTTATTGAAACCATTAATGGTGTGGCCACGGCAATACTACGTGGAGATGATGCTGCTGGTGAAGCATGGACATCTGCAACTCTGGATAGTCAGACTTTAAGGACTAATGTGACCATTACTAAAGCAGCTACAACACAAAAGACCGTCGGAATGCAAACTACTGGAATTCAAGTACAATATCTGGTTTTAGCCATTTTAATGGTTATTGGTGGACTAATAGTTCCTAAAAGAAAATAAAACTACTCTTTTTCTTTTTTTATTTTTTAAAATTAATTAAATCAGCACTTTTTGAATATGAAACCCCTGAATATTTTTTATTAAGTAATATCTAGAAGGGAAATTCTAAAAAATCAGATAAAGATAATTATAATTATAATAACTTTGTAATAATAATCATAGATAAAATATTCAAGAAGGGGATAAAAGTGAAAAAACTTCAAATAGGTTTAATAGTTTTGGTTATTTGTTTTGTTGTGGCCTTATCGGGATGTATTTCAAATAATGATAATAATGGTAATTCCACTACCAACTTATCTAGTTCTAATACAACAAATGTTTCAGCTTCAGATAATGTTGATATTGTGGTAAATTATTCTGGTAGTTGGGCAGTTGATGTAAGTGGCCCATTCGGATATCGTTCACTAGCAGGTACTGGAAATGAAAAAAATAGTATAGGCAATGTAACTGGGTCAGTAACTGCTTCTGCCCGTAAAACAGAGGGCGGTAATGAGGTTCTAACTGTTTCAATAACTAAAGGTGGGAAAAAACTCGCTTCACAAAGTACTTCTGCTCCATGGGGCGGTGCTACTGCAGTCTTCACAGATATTTAATATCCATTATCCATTTTTGCAGTTAAATTGCTTCTGATTAAAATTTTTAACTATTATTCAAGTCTTCATTTTTTTTATTTTTTTAATAAAAATTGTTTAAAAGCTTGCATTATAAAATTAAAGGCATTAAAACAATTTTCTATAGTTAGTTTCCTTCATTTCCAATCTTATTTTACAATCTTTTATTTTAGATAAAACTAATTAATAATATATTTCATGAATTTAATCTAAAGAATATTTATTTATAATTAATTAATAACCCCGAAAACAGCATACTAAAATAATTAGTATAAGAATCAAATAATAATATAACAAATTATCCTGTTATTGATAAGATTTTTTCACTTCTTTATCTTCTTAAAAGTGCACTATCACTATAGAACACTTAATAATTGTCTTAAAAATTTATATTCACAAAGGAGGTGAAAAAATGAAAAGAAACCTACCAAAAGGTATTCTATTAATTGCAGCGACTTTATTTTTTACGCTCATATTGGCAAATTCTGCTTATGCTGCTGA
>DAWK01000071.1 GCA_002509745.1 Methanobacteriaceae archaeon UBA349
GCCATAAATTTCACCTCTAACTCTTAAAAATTTATATTAACTTTAATTTATCCTTATTTTTGGAAATTTTTATATAATAAATCTTAATTTTGTTAAATTTATTTAAATATCTTAAATTTATTCAAAAGCCATTATTTTTGCCTTTTTCATTTTTTACAGACTTTTACCATGGAATATTTAATTACCTTATCTTTTAAGGTGTATCCTTTGGCTAGCTCTTCAATAACCATTCCACTTTCATAATCTTCATTATTTTCAGCCATAAGGGCTTCATGCTGGAATGGATCGAATTTTTCTCCCTGGGCTGAAATTTCCACCAGGCCTTCCTTTTCCAGGGTGTTTTTAAGTTTACTGTAAATTATTTCCAGGCCTTCTCTCAGTTCTTCTGCGGTTTCACACGTATTTAAGGCGCGCTCAAAATCCTGGTAAACGTCCAGTATCTTCAAGATCAGCCCTTCATTGGCATAATCAATGGTCTGGGATTGCTGCTTTTCAGTGTGTTTTTTGTAATTTTCAAAATCAGCCTGCAGGCGCTGCATGTGAGATACATATTCTGCTATCTTTTCGTCTTTTTCTTCCAAGCCTTTTTCTTTTTCTGAGAGTGTTTCTTCCATTTCTTCCAGTTTATCAAGAGCTTCCTGAAGTGACGTTTCTTTCTCATCAAGCAGGGACTTTTTTTTCTTTAGCTCTTCTTCGAGCTTTTTAAATTCATCGTCTCCACACATTAGTTCACCTTTCACTTTATTAAATAGGATTAAAGAAAATATATTAATTCAATATTAATTTCAATCTTTAATCATTCTTTAATTCAAATTATATTTGTTAATAAACATTATTTGTTGAAAATTCATTCAATTAATTCTTGTATAACAACTAATCTTCAATTATATTTTCATATTAATTATATGCTGGTTACTTATTAAAGTTACCAAAGGTTATACAATTGCAACCCTAATTGATTATAGTTACAAAAGGTTATATAAACCTTTCTACAATAGTTATATTGATGACTCAAAATTCATTTGATAATACGGACATAGAGGCCATACTGGATGTTATGGGATGCCGTACCCGACGTGAAATCATTAATCTTCTTAGAGAAGAACCTAGATTCGTGAGTCAAATTTCTAAAGAACTTGAAATTGGTCAAAAAGCTATAATTGAGCATTTAAGGGCAATGGAAGAGTTAGGATTACTGAGATCTTCATTTAAAAAAATTGAGCGGGGACGGCCCAGAAAATACTATGACATGCCCCAGGACATCACAGTAAATATCATTATTAATCAAAATACATTCCAAGTAGATATCACAGAAGAAGCATTAGGTAGAAAGCAACTTCCCTCAGGGGATGAATGGTCCAAACTGCTTAATATAGAACAGAGAATAATAAGTGGTCAATGGGAGGCCATAGACGAATTAAAATCACTCATAAGATTGTATGGTACTCTTAAAGAGAGAGCAGAACAATTTCTGGAAGATATTGAAATATCAACCAAGGAATAGTTGCTCCAATCATTTTTTTCTTTCTTTTTATTATTTTTTAATTTATTTAATTCAATATTTATTGAAAAAATAAATTTATCATATTTCATTAAAAAAGACCAAAACAAAAAGAGCTTAATTAGATATTAATATATTCTGCTAAGAAAATTCTGCTTAGGAAGATTAATTAAATAAAAAAATATTTAAAATATGTTTATTTATATTTAATGGCAGCAATGGCCGCCTGGCCCAGTGATACAGAACCATCACCGGCACAGGAGTTTTTGTGTTGTACAAAACGATATTCCTGATTTTCTACGTAATCTTTAATGGCCAAACTTATGGCTTCATTGTAGAAAACTCCTCCTGTTCCACCAATAATGTCCAAATCTTTTTTATCTGCAGATTTAATGGCCAAAGCAGCCATACCTTCAGCTAGAGTTCTTTGAGCGGCCTGTGCAACATCTGGAACAGATTCCCCCCTTTGAATATTTTCCATAACTTCTTTTAAAATCAAGGATGTATCTAAAACATCTCTATCCTCATGTTTTTTAATTTCAAGGGACATATCCAGATTTTTAGTACTTTTATATGCTACAGATTCCAATTTCATAGCACATTCGCCTTCATAGGTGCGTTCACCGCAGATATTTAATGCTGCAGCCACAGCATCCAATACACGCCCGGTACTGGTACTAAAGCCTACATTGACATCACGTTCTAACTGCTGTAGTACCAGATCTATTTCGGTCTGGGCATGAGGGAAATAGGCCAGATAATTATTAATTAATAATTCTCGAAGTGAGGATGCTTCATAATATTCCTGCAACATGGAAACCAGCATTCTTGCAGGATATTTGGTGCATAAATCTCCACCCGCCATTTTTTGTGGCATTAAACTTGACATTCTTTCATATTCTGCACCATTTATGTGTAATATTTCTCCTCCCCAAGCGGTTCCATCTTTTCCATAACCTACACCATCGGCAGCAATACAGATCATTTCTTCCACTTTATTATCCACAGCAAGGGCTGCACCATGGGCATGATGATGTTGAACGGGTAAAACTGGGCAAGAATACTTTTCAGCCAGCTCATGGGCCAATTTAGTAGTGAAAAATTGTGGATGGAGGTCACAGGCCACTACATCAATAGAATCAGTACTGGTAATGCTCATCATGTGGTTTATGGCTTCTTGCAAGTATTCATAGGTAGCAAATTTACTGGTATCTCCTATATGTTGAGATAGGTAGCATTTGCCTTCTTTGAGAAGAGAAAATGTTACATCAATCTCTGGGCCCAAGGCCAGTACATTAATATCCTTTGAAATGTGCGATAAATCATAAGGCTCGGGAACATATCCTCGAGAGCGGCGAATAAAGGCCATATCTTCTCCTCTAAAGCGAACTACTGAATCATCGCAACGATTAATAATTTTTCGGTCGTGAAGTAAGAAATAATCAGCAATTCCATTCAACTTCTTCACAATATCTGTGTTTCTGGTTAGCATAGGTTCTCCAGGCATATTAGCTGAAGTCATGATATATGCTGCTTCGTCAGTGTGCTGGAATAAAATATGCTGCAATCCCGAATAGGGCAACATAATTCCTATATTGTGTAATTCAGGGGCCACAGATGGGGCAAAAAAATAATTTTCACTCTTTTTTAAAACTACTATGGGTCTGCGACGTGATGTAATGACAT
>DAWK01000035.1:0-9829 GCA_002509745.1 Methanobacteriaceae archaeon UBA349
TCTATAGAACTTAATCTTGACTATAAAACTATTAAACACCATATTAAAGTCCTAGAAGACCATGATATTGTTAATTCGGGTGATGAAAAATATGGTGCCATGTTCTTTTTATCAAATCGAATGGAGGAAAATTACTCCATTTTTCTGGATATTTTGAGTAAAATGAAAAAATAATTGATTTATATTAATTTAGAGGTGATTGAATGCTGGTGGAAGGACAGGGATATCATGGAGGAACTGGACAAGGAACCGGGCAAGGACTTGGATCGGGAATGAGTATTGCAAACTCTCAAATTATCACCATAGACATTATAATTGGTATTGGTAACATCTGCCTGCTGCTGATTTTACTATATATGTATGTAAAAAGTTACCGGGAATTCAAATCTAAATTCACTTTCGGGCTTTTGTTATTTGCATCACTCCTGCTTTTGCAAAATGTGCTCTTTACCGGATTTTTATTATCCTATCAGGGATTTAGAGGGCCAGGTATGGGTACGCCAATATTCTTCTTAAATATCATCGAATTTTTTGCCCTATGTATATTGATATATGTAACCCGGGAATAAACTGGTAAAGATCTGGGTGAAAACTTGGAAAAATCCTATATATGATGCTGCGATACTTTAATTCACCCCTAAAAGGAGGTGAAAAAGTGAAGAAAGTAGCCTTAATATGTGCACTGGTTATGACGGTCAGTTTAGTACCGATTTTCGCGGCGGATCAAATTAACAATACCACCCAACAAACGGTTCAAAATCAGACTGCACTGAATAACCAGACTACTG
Source organism: Methanobacteriaceae archaeon UBA349 (assembly GCA_002509745.1). Classification (GTDB taxonomy): domain Archaea; phylum Methanobacteriota; class Methanobacteria; order Methanobacteriales; family Methanobacteriaceae; genus UBA349. The sequence goes on from DAWK01000035.1 coordinate 789, forward strand.
CTCAAGAAAAGTTAAAAAACTGTACCAAAGCAAACTGTACAAAAACGGGTTCTTGTGACTGTGATGAGCAACACAAGTACCAGAATGGACAGAAAAGCGGTAAATCTGTAGCTAATTTAGGTCAGCACAAGTATCAGCATGGACAGAAAAACACAGCTAAAGTTGTGGCAGCTAAATCAACTACCCCGAAAAAGTACCAGTACGGTCTAAAAAACGTTAAAACTGGTTCTAAACTTAATAATAACTATAAAAACTGTCCTAACAACTAAATAATATTTAAATAAGGGTTTATTCCCTTATTTCTTTTTTTTAACATATTTCTGATTTTTTTTATCAAGCCTTAATTTTAATTACTAACAATTTATTATACCTTAATTTTTAATTATTAAAAAAAATGTTTTCAGATATTTATTCCAAGGCTAAACTTATGTTTTAATTTAAGTTCCTATTAGCTTTGGATAGAAGAGATTTTTTAAGGAGCAAATATTTTAGAAAATTAATTATCTAAGCTCTACCACATTAACTATTATAAAAAAATGGGGTTTATTCTTTGGATTCTAAAAAAACTGTTAAATCATTTTTAAATGTTAAAACGAACATTCCTTTCAGTGATAAAGTGGAAGATCCATCGGTTATTGATTCTACAGAATGCATAGAATTAATATTCAGTGAAGATTTAGATATGGATACTGTTAAAGATGGAATAAAACTTTATAAAGTTAAATCTGATGGGAAAGAAGAAGATATGGGTGATGTAATAGATTTGGATGAGAATTCACCATCTCTTATCTATATCAATAAATTAGAGGCCATTTCAGAAGGTGAAGAATATAAACTTTCCATTACAGAACAAGTAAAATCGGTAAGTGGANNATTTCTGATTTAGATAATCAAAGAAAATTAATTGTGTGTATCAGTGATCTCCATTTAGGGGCCAATGATGCTTATGCTGAACTTACCAGTAACCGTGATGCTCTGATAAACTTTTTAGAACATATTAGAACATCCCCTAATGTAAAAGAACTGGTGGTAGCCGGTGATTTGATTGATGAATGGTTCATCCCCATGCATTTAGATACATTCAATGGAAAAACCCAGTTAGACTTTACCAAAGCCGTAGCTTCTAACAATAAACCAGTTTTTGATGCATTTAACCATATAATTAAAGACGGGCAAGTAAAAGTTACTTACGTGCCTGGAAATCATGATTTATTAATAGATTCTGAGGATATTCAAAGCATAATGCCCGGAATATCTGAAACTCGCGACGTGAGGGGTTTGGGTGCATATAATCCTTCTGATTTCCCAGAACTGGTCATTGAACACGGACATCGATATAATTTTTATTGTGCTCCGGAATATTCCAACCAGACTTTAACCCAAACAGACACCATATTGCCTCCAGGATATTTTTTTACTCGAATGGCCACCAGTTCAGTGGTTCAGGGCCGCCCTAAACTAGATATTAATTTCCCACCGGTTCAAAAAAATGATCTGGGTGAAGCCCAATTTCTTTATTTCCTTTATTGGAATGTTTGGAAAGGCCTTATCAGTGATTTCCCGGTAGAAGAAGGACTTGATAAAAAGGCCATAAATACGGGTATCGATGGATTCAGTGAATGCTATGCCATAGCTGATGTTTTACCCTACCAAAACTCAGAAGATGGCCATATTGATGTTAAATTATATAACGGGATTATTGAAGGCTGGGATGAAAGACAAAGTAACAATTTAGTTCCGGTTAAGATTCCCACAGATGAAGCAGTTCTGAAGGGAGCTTTTGCCAGCCATCTTGATGATCAATCAGGCGTCCAATTCTTCAAAAATCCTGATTCTGATAAGAGAATTGTCATATTTGGCCATTCCCATGAAGCACGAGTCATAACTTCTTTCAATGAAAAAGGGGAAAAACAAGTCTATATAAATTCAGGTACCTGGATTGATAAAAATAAATGTACTATGACATTTGTGGTCGTTGCACCCCCTAAAAACAAAGATTCCGCCCCAACTTATGCAAATTTGTATCAATATTCTCCAAGTGGGGATATTAAAAAATTAGAGTCACAAGCACTCACTAACATTAAATAATTTTTTTATTTTAGGGGAATGTATTTTAAATAAACGAAAATTACAGTTTAGTAAGTTTAGTATATAGATTTAATCAATATTCTATCCTTTATTTTAAAAAAATTTACTTATTGTATCATTAAGAATTAATATCTGGAGAAATTGTATTGGACAATAAATCTAATCCTTCTGAAACAGGTTGGACTGCTATTTTAATTGTTTCATTATCTTCATTTATTATTGCACTTGATTCTACATTTATGAATGTAGCTATTGGCAATCTGGTGGTAGACTTGAACACCACCATACCTACCATACAGATAATTATCAGTGTTTATGCCCTTACCATGGCTTCTTTAATGCTTCTGGGAGGTAAGATGCAGGATTTGGTGGGCAGAAGAGAAACATACGTAATTGGGGCGGTTATTTTTGGATTTGGAACAGCCATTGCTGCTTTAAGTGTTAACTCCACCATGTTATTAATTGGGTGGTCCATCTTAGAAGGAATGGGAGCAGCTCTGATGACACCGGCTACTGCTTCCATCATAGTGGGCATCTATAGTGGAAAGAATCGTGAATTTGCACTGGGAATAAGGACATCATTAGCTACTGCCGGTGCGGGTCTTGGCCCACTTGTAGGAGGATTTTTAACTACTTTCTTCAGCTGGAGATGGGGTTTTGGACTTGAGCTGATCATTATAATAATTATTCTTTTATTATCCCGAAAATTGAAATACTTCCCGCCATCAATGAAATTTTCAGAGTTAGACAAATGGGGAGTGCTGTTATCTTCATTAGGAATTCTAATATTTGTAATTGGAATTTTGAGTATAAATTCTATTGAAAACTTGGAAGTACCTGCATTTATAATGGGAATAGGAATATTACTATTAATATTATTCTATTTCCGAGAAAAAAGAGTTATAAATAGGGATGAAATGCCTCTTACGGATATCAGATTGTTTAAAAATAGAAATTTTGCCCTGGGAACGCTTTGCAGATTGGTACTAAATCTGGCCCTTGCAGGAGCGGTTTTCATATTACCTGTTTTTTTCCAGCAGGAGACTGGAGCCGATGCATTTACAACGGGCCTTGCTATTTTACCATTAACTATTGGGGTTTTGATCTTTTCTTTAGCCTCCTCCAAAATATCAAATCGAATTGCACCTCGCCATCTCATTTCCATAGGATTTTTAATAGCCTTATTATCCAGTTATTATCTCAGTTCTCAGTTCGACTTAGATACTCATGTTTATAATATTATCCCGGGAACATTATTTCTGGGGATGGGTTTGGGCCTAGCACTGCCATTAACAGCTAATGTAATATTATCTTCTGCAAGCTCAGATAAGCAAGCTGATGCCACGGGTATTATGTCCACAAGTTCAAATCTTGGGTCAGCCATGGGAACTGCAGTTATAGGGATTATACTCATACTAGGAACAATGCATGGATTATATTCAGCTTATGATCAGGTTTATCCCGACCAATTTACTAAAAGTGAAATCAATCAAAAATTGGACATATATCACGAAAAAAAGAATACAACAACCTATGAAGTCTTACAAGGGAATAAAAACTCTTTATTGTATACAATTATTAACAAAACTGTCCGGAGTGCAATGAAAACTGCATTTGTTTTTGTATCTATCATATTTTTAATAAGCTTCATTATTTCACTCTTTATAAAACCATTGAAACTACAGTGACAATCCGTATTTATTAATAAGGCATATATTTAGACCGATTATAACTAATCAGGATCCATAGTTTTAAAATTTTATTTTTTTAACCAGTTCTCTCAGTGAATCTAAATAATTTATATATTTATAAAAATTGGATTATTGAAATCTGGATGAAATGCAAAATCATTATTAATTTTTTTAGGAAATTTGGGATGTATTCATTATTTTAATATACTAAATAGGACATATTTATTACAATAGACATTTTTTATTTTTATATAATGCGGGGGTGGGGGCCAAAAATGGTCAAAATTATTATTGTTGAGGATGATGGTATAAAAACCATAAATCTTAAGCGTACACTAGAATCTTTTGGTTATGAAGTTCCTTACGTCACTTCCAGTAACAAAGAAGCTGTGGAGAAAGCTTTAGAGATTAAACCAGATCTTATTTTGATAGATATTGTTAAAGGCGATATAGGTAGTATTGAAACTGTTTCTAAGATTAAAAAGTTGGATATACCTGTAATATTTTTAACTGCTCATTCTAAAGAAATTAAAATTGAAAAAATCAAACTCACAGAACCACATGAATTTATTTTTAAACCCTACGACCCTCTTGAACTTAAATATGCCATAGAGCTTGCCATTTACAAAAAACAGATGAAAAATGAATTGAATGAATGTCTTAAGAATGAATTTCTGGGAAATATTGTGGAAAATATTCCCAACATGATTTTTATAAAAAGTGCGGACAAACTTCAATTTGAAATGGTTAACAAGGCAGGGGAAGAATTGCTGGGGCATTCCAGAGAAGAATTAGTGGGTAAAACGGACTATGACTTTTTTCCAAAAGAAGAAGCGGATTTTTTCACGCAAAGAGATAAGGAAGTCCTTCAAAACAAGAAATTAATAGATATACCTGAAGATATTATTGAAACCAAGAATATGGGCCAAAGAATATTACACACAAAGAAAATTCCTATTTTTAACGAGGAAGGAGATCCCCAATATCTATTAGGCATATCAGAAGACATCACTGAACTAAAAAAAGCAGAAAAATCTCTGCTCAATGCAAAAGATAATGCAGAATTAAATGTTAAAGAGAGAACTGCCGAAAAATTAGAATCTGAAGAAGAATTGAGGGTGAGTCTTTATACTCGGAGTTTGCTTGAGGTTAATATTGATCCTTTATTTATTATTGGTCCTGATGGGAAGATTACTGATCTTAATAAAGCTGTTGAATTAGTTACCGGTTATTCACGTGATCAGATTATTGGGAAAGATTTTTCTGATTATTTTACGGATCCCAATAATGCAAAGGCAGTGTATAAAGAAGTATTTCTTAAAGGCTCTGTGAAAGATTATCCTCTGGAAATTCAGCATAAAAACGGTGATATAACTCCTGTTTTGTATAACGCTTCAATCTATAAAGATGAAAATGGCCAAGTTATAGGAGTTTTCGCAGCAGCAAGAGATATTACTGAGCGTAAAAATGCGGAAATTCAACTTCAAATGTTGGCAAATATTATAGGATCATCAGATGACGTCATTATCAGTAAAACTCTAGAAGGCGGGATAACATCATGGAATAGAGGGGCGGAGATCATATATGGTTATTTATCTGAAGAAGTTGTTGGAAAAAACGTTTCCATGCTTATACCAAATCACCTGAAAAAAGAAATAAAAGAGATTACTGAGAAGATAAAAGCAGGTAAACGGGTTTTGCACCATGATACTACCCGAATAAGGAAGGATGGTACGGAGATAAATCTATCAATCTCGGAATTTCCACTTTTGGATGACTCTGGAAACCTTATTGGAACCTCAACGATTCAAAGAGACATTACTGATCGTAAAAAGGCAGAAGAAGCATTGAGATTTATCCAACTTTATACTCGGAGTTTGCTTGAGGTTAATATTGATCCTTTATTTATTATTGGTCCTGATGGGAAGATTACTGATCTTAATAAAGCTGTTGAATTAGTTACCGGTTATTTGCGAGATCAGATTATTGGAACTGACTTTTCAGGATATTTCACTAATCCGGATGAAGCAAAAGAGGGGTATAAAGAAGTATTTCTTAAAGGCTCTGTGAAAGATTATCCTCTGGAAATTCAGCATAAAAACGGTGATATAACTCCTGTTTTGTATAACGCTTCAATCTATAAAGATGAAAAAGGCCAAGTTATAGGAGTTTTCGCAGCAGCAAGAGACATCACCCAACTCAAAAAAGTAGAAGAACAACTTCAGGAACATACGGATAATCTTGAGATAACTGTAGAAAAACGAACAAATGAACTAACTAATGCTAATATTTTACTAAAAGATGAAATTAAAGAACGTAAAGAAGCTGAAAATCAATTATTAAAAGCTATAAAAGAAAAAGAGATGCTTTTAAGGGAAATACATCATAGGGTTTATAATAATATGCAGATTATTTCCAGTCTCCTGAGTCTGGAATCTTCTCAGATTTTTGATAAAAGAGATAATTCACTTTTCATGAAAGCTCAGGATAGGATTACATCTATGAGTCTCATTCATGGGATTCTTTACCAATCAGACGATCTTTCAAGTATTAAATTTGAAGAATATGTAACTAGTTTGGCCTCTCAACTTTTTACCACATATGCATCAGATTCTAACATCAAATTTGTTACTGATATTGTTGACATTTCACTCAACATGGAAACAGCCATACCCCTTGGCCTCATCATAACTGAGCTGATTATCAACAGTTTGAAACACGCATTTACCGATTCTGAAGGTGAAATATTCATATCTGTGTATTCTAATGGTGAAGAAATTGAATTGATAATCAAGGATAATGGTGTGGGGCTACCTGAAGATATGAAAATTAAAAACCCAACAAAAATAGGATTAGAATTAGTAAATAGCTTAATTAAACAACTTGAAGCAACAATTGAGCTTAATCGAAATCATGGATCTGAATTCAAAATCAAATTTAAAGAATTAGAATATAAGGAGAGATTATAAAAGAGTATAAGATATTTTAGAATGGGAAGAGATTCTAAATTATTTTAGGTGGGGACAAAAATGGTCAAAGTTCTTATTGTTGAGGATGAGAGTATAGAAGCCATGAATATTAAGCAAACCTTGGAATCCTTCGGTTATGAGATTCCATATGTCGCTTCCGGTGGCAAAGAAGCTGTAGAGAAAGCTTTAGAAATCATGCCCGATCTTATTTTGATGGATATCGTTCTTAAAGGGGATACTGATGGTATTGAAGCGGCTTCTAAGATTAAAAACTTAAATATCCCAGTCATATATTTAACTGCTCATTCTGAAGAACCTACAATTGAAAGAGCCAAATTAACCGGGCCCCATGGATATATAATTAAACCTTATGATGCTAATGAACTTAAATATGCCATAGAACTTGCTATTTATAAAAACCAGATGGAAATGGAATTAAGGGAAAGTGAAGAGAAGTACCGTCTTCTGGTTGAAGGTCAGAAAGATATGGTGGTCGAGTTAGATACCGAAGGAAGATTCCTTTTTGTCAGCCCCAGCTACTGTGAAATGTTCGGCAAAACAGAAGAAGAATTAATTGGCAAAAAATTTATACCCTCGGTTCACCAAGATGACCGAGAATCCACTGTTAAATCAATGAAATGCTTATACAACCCACCTTATACTTGTTACGTCGAGCAGCGAGCCATGACCCGAGATGGCTGGCTCTGGATAGCCTGGTCGGACAAAGCTGTTCGGGATGATAAAGGAAATGTTAGTACCATAATTGCAGTAGGCAGAGACATCAATGAACGTAAAAAAGCTGAAGAAGCTCTAAAAGAGTCAGAAGCACATTATAGGGCAATTTTTGAGCATACAGGGACTGCGACTATTATTGTTGAGGAGGATACAACAATATCTCTGGCCAATGCAGAATTTGAAAAGCTCAGTGGTTATTCAAGAGAAGAATTAGAGGGTAAGATGGGTTGGGCAGATTTCGTGGAGGAAAACTATCTTAAAAAAATGAAGAAATACCATAGTCTTCGCAGAACTGATCCTGCGGCTGCGCCAATAATTTATGATTTCAGGTTCATCGACCGGCAGGCCAATGTTAAAAACATCCATTTAAATGTTGATATAATACCTGGCACCAAAAAGAGCGTAGCATCTCTTCTTGACATTACTGAACGTAAAAAGGCTGAAAAAGCCCTCGCCAAACTAACAATTGAGATTACTAATGTTAATGTCCTCCTTAAAGCAGAAATCAAAGAACGTAAAAGAATGGACCAAATTGTTGATGATAATGTTAAAAGACTGAAACTTGCTTTAGAATCATCTGAAATGGGTGCGTGGGATTTAGATATTGTAAATGATACTAGTATCCGGACACTTGAACATGATCAAATATTTGGCTATGATTCACTTTTACCAGAATGGGGTTCCAAAATTTTCTTTGAACATATTCTAACCGCGGATCGAAAATATGTCCAACAGAAATTTGAAAATGCTTATGAAACTAATAAATTATATTTTCAATGTAGAATCATCAGGCCAGATAAACAAATACGGTGGATCGAAGTATACGGTAATGTTTATCGTGACGAGAAAGATGTTCCAATCAGAATGTTAGGAGTAGTCCGTGACATCACAGAACGTAAAGAAGCTGAAACCCATTTGCTGAGAGTTATAGGCGAAAAAGAGATGTTATTAAGGGAAATTCATCACCGTGTTAAAAATAACATGCAGATTATTTCCAGTCTTCTAAGTTTGGAATCTTCTCAGGTCTTTGATAAAAGAGATATTGCCCTTTTCACTATAGTTCAAGACAGGGTTAAATCAATTTCACTTATACATGATAATTTATATCAATCAGAAGATCTTTCCAGTATCAAATTTGAAGATTACATAAAGAACTTAAGTTCTCAACTTTTCTCTACATATGCCAGAAATTCTAATATAAAATTGGTAACGGATATTGTTGATGTTAAATTTAATATGGAAACTGCCATTCCACTGGGTCTTATTTTAAATGAACTGGTAAGTAACAGCCTGAAACATGCATTTCCTGATTCTGAAGGTGAAATATTCATATCTTTACATCATAACGGTGAAGAAATTGAAGTAATAATCAAGGATAATGGTGTGGGGCTACCTGAAGATATGGAACTTAAAAATCCGAGAAAATTAGGATTACAATTAGTAAATACCTTAGTTGAACAGCTCGAAGGCACAATCGAGGTAGACCGAAGTCACGGAACCGAATTTAAAATTAAGTTTAAAGAATTACAGTATGAGGAGAGATTATAAAGTCATGTAA
>DAWK01000035.1:9893-13408 GCA_002509745.1 Methanobacteriaceae archaeon UBA349
CACGCACCTCAGAGACGGTTCTCAACTATCTACGTGATGATGGTTTTGAGGTGGATCCCTACCTTAAAAGTGGACAATTAAGCATGCTCACGGTAAGTGAGTCTTATATGAAGGGTGGAGTTTTTGATCCGGATGGTATGATCAAAATGCTCACTGAAGAGACAGATAAAGCTCTGGAAGATGGTTATGTTGCTCTTCGTGTTACTGGTGAGATGTCCTGGGCACTGCGAGGATTACCTGGATCAGAACGCCTCATAGAATATGAAACCAAACTGAATAAATTTTTCCCTACTAACAAAGCTCTAGCCATTTGTCAGTATGACTGCAGGGTATTTGACCCTGAAATCCTCCTGGACATATTAACCACCCACCCCATAGCTGTTATTGGAACAGAAATCTATGAAAACTTTTATTACGTCCCCACAGAAGAATTTCTGGCAGGAAAAGCCAATAAAAAAACATTAGAACACTGGATTGAGAATCTGAAACTACGTCGAAAAATGGAGAATACTCTCAGGAAAAGTGAAGAACGTTATTCATTAACCCTTGAAGCTGTTAATGATGGACTCTGGGACTGGGATGTATCATCATGAGATGCATTTTTTAGCCCTAATTATTACAAAATGTTAGGATATGATCCTGGGGAATTTCCGGCCAACTATGAATCCTGGCAATTGCTTGTTCACCTGGATGATAAAGATTCAGCTGAAAAAAAGTTACAAAAAAGCGTTAAATCATGTGAAGGATTTGAAATAGACCTCCGGATGAAAACTAAATCTGGGAAATGGCTATGGGTATCTACCCGTGGCAAAGCAGTTGAAAAAGACTTAGATGGGTCAGCAACCCGAATGGTTGGGACATTAAATGATATAACAACGCGTATAATAGCTGAAAAAAAGATTAACAATTCACTTAAAGAAAAGGAAATGCTACTTAAGGAGATTCATCATCGGGTTAAAAATAATTTAATGATTATATCCAGTCTTTTAAACCTTCAATCCAGGCAAATAAAGGATAAAGTATCCAAGGATATCTTTAAGGAAAGTCAGAACCGTGCACGTTCCATGGCCCTTATACATGAGCGATTATATCAGTCTACTGATCTTAAAAGGATAGATTTTGGCGATTATATAGAGTCCTTATCAAAAGAACTATTCCACACCTACGCCGGTGATTTGGGCCGTATAGAACTGAAAATTAATGTCGAAGATATTTTTCTGGATATAAACACGGCGATACCTTTAGGTTTGATTGTAAATGAACTAATTACTAACAGCTTAAAACACGCTTTTCCAGATGGTAAAATGGGAGAAATTAATATTGATTTCCATCCCCTGGATGATCACTATGAATTCTCTGTCAAAGATAATGGAATCGGATTTCCAAAAGATTTAGATTTCCATAATACTAATTCGATGGGCATGCAAATGGTAACGAGTTTAACAGACCAAATAGATGGTGAAATTGAACTTAATAGAAGTGTGGGTACTGAATTTAAGATTACTTTTAAAGATTTAGGTATAAAATAAATTCTTTTTTTCTTTTTAAAATGAAGCATTTTTGGAATAATAATAAAATTACCTTGTTGAATTTCATAATATTTTTAAAATCCTTATTATTATAATAAACAAGGTTATGTTGTAGTATTGAAAATTTCAGCTTCTATTTAAAGGCTAAAATCATTTTAAACGATAAAAATAAGTAGTATGATCTGGAATATTACATATTATAATTAAATTTTTTAGAATCGGGGTGAAATTTATGCAGAAATCTGCAAAATAGGAACACCATTATTTTTTTTAAGTATATTGCTGGTCTTTTTACTTACTAAATATTATTTTTAAATTTGGAAAATATGGATCATATAATATAAAATTTTATTTAAAAAAATAGTTTTTTTTATTTGTGATTTTCATCCAGATATTCTTTTAAACGAATCTGTAAACTATCTGGAACATTATTATAAACAATAGTATCTAAAATTTGGCCCAAACCAATATCTTGAGCATGCTGAATAAATTTTAAATCTCTGATGGGTATCTTATCAATATTATTGACGTTTTTATTCGAAAATAATATTAATCGAGGATATAATCTATATAAAAATGGAATTGATTTTCTGATATCCTTTAACAAGGCCAGTGCAAATGATTCTGCTGATACGGGATCGGTACTGGCAAATACCAGGCCTGGTTTCAAATTGACAATATGTGCTTTCCCAAATTCTAATTTCCCAATTTCAAGAGCATTTCTGTTAGGCCCGAAGGTGGCCTGAGCCTGGGTGGCCACAAAAAGAGTAAGTCGAAGTTTTTCTTTAATAGAATCGCTTATTTCTACGATTTTTTCTATAAAAGTATCTGATTTATCATCAATAGATTTTAAACTGCTGCCATGGGCCTCATTTTTGATAAAATTATTGAAAGGGCCATTAGCATGGAAATCCATCCGACTATCATCCCTTAAAATCCCCACCATATTTTTAAAACCGAGGGTGGCCCCGGCCTGGCTATGGGAGCTTAATCGAGGTAAATTAATGATATGATCAACTTTTTTAATCCACTTGGTTACATGAAATCCATGGGGCCATGATGGAGTATGATTTGAATGATAATGAATAAAACCCTCTTCCCAGCCTTCAGATTCAAAACTTATAAATTCATCATCAATAGTACCCATTCCAGATTTAAGATAATTATCACGGGTGCTACCATGAATAACTCCTGAATGGTGATGAAGCACATCTTTCAGCCCGGATTGATCCCCAATAAAAACTTTTGCCCCATTTTCAGTGAGGATTTCTGAGATTACCTTAATTGAAAGGGGATGGGTGGTAGAAGGATAAGGATCTGGAGAATTCAGGGCCGGCTTTAAGAGAACAATATCTCCGGGGGTTAGCCATTCTAAGTTATTTGTTGATTTTAAAAAAACATTTTTAATGGATTTACTGATAGAATTAGCATTAGAATCTGATAATCCCTCAACGAAAACAGTGTTATCCATCATTTTAACATCTCTTAGTTTTAATTGCACCTGAGAACATGGATTATTATCTGTTATTTTTACTATTTATTTTTTTAAATAGTCTAAAATAAAAAAATCTTTAATAAACCATATTTAATGCCTATTTCAAAGCTTCTTCAAAGGCATCACTATGATGTCCAGAGGCCAACTGCTTTTTGCATTCTTCATCTGAAAATAATCTCATTTTTGCTGCTCTACAAGGATAATGCTGTAATTTCAGACCGGCTTCTGTGGGAAGGTTTTCAGGATCTGGAACTTGACCCATATATTTTTCATTTATATAATCGGCCACAAAGGCGGTGGATCCACAAGGGGAAGTTCTTAAAACATCCACACCTTTCAGCTTGCTTCCATCCAATACTAATTCAATTTTAGGCTTTCCAATTTTAGATACAAATTTATCAAAGGGGGGGTTACCATTCTCTGCCAGTTCACACATTATATATGGGCAGGAGACATTTTCATATCTTTCTAACTGATTTTTAAATCCCTCA
>DAWK01000140.1 GCA_002509745.1 Methanobacteriaceae archaeon UBA349
GTCATATCTATCCATTTTTCACCCAACTTCACAGAGATGTTTCCACTGCTTGGATCTGTAAGTCCACATATTAACCTAGAAAGAGTGGTTTTACCAGCGCCACTGAGGCCGACAATACTTGTTATTTCTCCTTCTTTTACCTGGAAATTAACACCATCCACTGATTTTACCACACCTCTTTCAATAGAGTAAAAATGTTTTTTAACATCTTCTAATTTGATTATTATCTCATTACTGGCATTAATTGTTTTTTTCTCAGGTAGTGGTACAGTAGCCATGAATTTTTCTACCACGATTTTTGGGCTGCCTTCATGGATTATTTTACCATTTTCTATCCATATGACGTAATCTGATAATTTATTCATTACTTCTGGCCAGTGGGATGAAATTACCATGGTTTGACCCTTATTTTTTACACCTTCCAGTAAAGCTTGGTGTAATGATTCTGCTGTTTGTGGATCTAAGGTCCCTGTAGGTTCGTCTGCCAAGAAAATCATGGGTTCTTTAGCCATTTGTCTGGCTAAAACGACTCTTTGTTTTTCCCCACCACTTAAATCACGAGCTATATGGGTTGTACGATGAGTCATATGTGCCATTTCCAGAAGGTCAATAGCCTTATATGTGGATTCTTCATCAGATGTTCCTATGGCCTTTAATATGTTATCAATAACAGTATCGTCTTCATAGAGTCCAAAGGTCCTCTGGAGCATAATAGATATTCTACGACGAATAGCTGCAAAGAGCTTTCTATCGGTATTCCAAAAGTCCACGGTTTCTGCTTTAAAGTGGCTACCACATTCACATGTTTTTCCTTCCATGGATGGTGGTTCAACCCTTAAACATTGAGGGCATATTGCAATATGATATATAATTTGGCCCTGGTCGGGTTGGTAACCCTTCATTCCACGTAACATATTAATAAATATTGATTTTCCAGATCCACTTTTTCCCAGAACTCCCAGAACAGATCCTTCGTCTATTTTTAGGTTTATGTCATTTAATATTGGACTTTCATTAAATGATTTGGTAACATGTTTTATTTCAATAAAGGTCAATTTTATCACCATTTAATTGGAACCACAAAGCGGTGTTTCACATTTAGGACACTTGGTGTTTCTACAAGGCACTCCTCGAGTCTTAGGAGATTCATATCCACATTCAGGACATTTACATACTCTAGGAGGGCCGGCACCTAAGCCTGGTCCACCAAAAGATTTTCTTTCGCTGAGGAGTGCTTCTTTTTCATCTTTTAATTCCTTTATCATTTCAATATCTTCTGATTTACAATCTGGACATTTATTGTATTCTTTTCCTGGACTATTCCATTCAAAATGGCATATATTGCATTTATAACTCATTTTTTCGGTGATAAAATCATCTCCAGTTATAACTATAGTTTTTCCCTCAATAAGGGCCATTGCTATCTTTTTCCTGGCAACTGATAGTGTTCTATGAAATGTGGGTTGGGATATTCCCATCATTGTAGCAGACTTTTTTTGTTGTATATCATGATAATCCCTGAGTCGAATGGCTTCAAATTCATCTATAGTTATTTCTATGGGTTCCTGAGGGGTTCTATCATTATCTGGTTTAAAACACTTGATTTTTGGTGTTTTACTTATTTTCCGTATTCTTCTGGGTCGTGACATAATTATCATTTATTTCTAAAATCCGCCTTGTAGATTAGTTATCTCCTGAAGTTTATCTTCCTGGAATGATTTCAAGTTAACTTCTACGGTTCCTGGTCTGGCCTGGTATACTTTTATTCCAGCTGTTTTTAGAACGTGTAATGCCACTCTTCCTAATTTTCCAGTTATTAATGCGTCTACATTATTATCTGCTAAATATTTAGCAGCCAGATTCCCTGCGCTTTTTTCGTTTTTTACCGGATTTTCTATAAAGTTTGTTTCTTTTATTTTCCCATCATCAATCTCTATGATGATAAAGTCTCTGCTCCTTCCAAAGATTGGGCTCACCTCGGAGTGCATGTCCCTTCCAGTGGATGCAATAATGATTTTCAAATAAGATTCCTCCTATCAATTATTAATTTCTTATAATGAATATATATTCATAACTCTTATTTATATTTTATAATTCTAATTTAAAAAATTTTCTTGATACTAATGGACTATTTTAATTAATGCCTAATAATTTAAAATTAATAAAATAACTAATAATTAAAAAATCGTAAAATAATAAATTAAAAAGTAATAATTGCTAGTTTTACTAGAATTATTTCTATAAATGTTTATCAAATAAACTACTATCATTATTAGGTGAAGGAAATGAAAAAAGTAGAAAAAAGAAAAGGCGAGACTGAAACATTTGACCCCACTAAAATAAAAAAAGCCGTGGAAAAGGCCACAATTGATGCAGGTTACTCTGTAGAGGAGAAAAAAGATATTATTAATGAAGTATATAGTCGGATTAATAAAAAGTTGGACGAACAAACAGTATTAAACACAGAAACCATTAAGAAATGCATTTTAACCGAACTTGATGAGTGCGAACCATACATCTCCAAATCCTGGAGAAGATTTGATCGCAAATACAAGCCTTGATAACTTTTTTTTAGAATATATCATTTTTTTTTAAAGGAGATATTCATGACCAAAGATACAGTAACCAAAGAGCCTTATAAATGGGGAGTAGTTATTATCGCCTGTATGGCGGTATTTATAATAGTTCTTGATTCATCAGCCATGAATGTGGCCATCACCACACTGGTTAAAGATTTTGATACAACTTTATCTAATATTCAGGCCATTATTGCTTTATATGCTCTTATTATTGCGTCCTTCTTATTGCTTGGAAGTAAAATCCAAGATATACTGGGTAGGAAAAAGACATTCTTAATAGGGGTGCTTATATATACTTCAGGTACTATTGTTTCTACTCTAAGCCTTAATGTGGGAATGTTACTTTTAGGCTGGGCTGTTTTAGAGGGCATTGGTGCTGCATTGATATTACCCGCCACAACAACGTTGGTGGGATCCAGTTACACCGGTCGGGATAAAACAATTGCCTTTGGAATATGGGGTGGTATATCTGCCATGGGTGCTGCTGTGGGCCCTATTATAGGTGGAGTTTTCACCACATATTTATCTTGGAGAATGGTTTTTGGTTCTGAAATCATTTTTTTGGTTATTATTTTGATTTTTAGGAATGTCCTCACAGAATCCAAACCTAAACTTAAATGGAAAGATTTGGACATAGTAGGGGCTTTTTTATCGATAATATCTCTTATATTAATTGTTTTAGGTATGCTGTTAATGGCAAGGCCTGATTACTGGTCTTATGTACCATGGTTAGTTGCGCCCGGCGTCATTCTATTTATATTATTTTTATTATGGCAGAAAAGAAGAATTAATCATCATTTAGAACCGCTCTCAGATATATCTCTTCTAAAAAATCGAGTGTTTGGGTTGGGAAATATAATATCGGTAATACAGAATATACCACTTGCCGGGTTTTTGTTCATAATTCCAGTATTCCTCCAGCAGGTAACTAAACTAAGTGCATTTATGACAGGGGTAGTCCTTTTACCCGCATCAATAACAATTTTATTCTTTTCACTTATGGGTGCAAAATTATCCTCTCGCATATACCCAAAATACATTTTGATGATAGGTTTTCTAATTTCAGCCATAGGAACATGGCTATTGGGAGGAACTTTTAGTATGGATACACAAGCAATGGATATTGTCGGTGGAACCATTATATTTGGAGTGGGTATAGGCCTTTTACTTTCCCAATTAAATAATATTACCATGTCGGCTGCTAATAAAAGCCAACAATCAGATGCTTCAGGATTTATGAATGCCTTTAAAAATTTAGGATATTCTGTGGGAACTGCTTTAATTGGAGTATTGTTCTTGGTAGGCATTTTCACGGGCCTAACTGTATCTATAGAAGATTCCGGAATTGCCACCAATATGACAACAGAACAAATCAGAAATAGTTCATTTCATTATGTGGAACATATGCAGACCATTGAACCAAGGAATATTCCACCAGCAATGATTCCACAGGTAAATAAAATTGTAAATGAAACTATTAGCTTGGCCATGAAAATGATTTTTCATATACTGGCCGCGATCTTAATGCTTGGATTTATTATAAGTTATTTTCTGCCTGGGAAAATAGAAACAGGGTAAGTCGTGGTTAATAATGAGAATTTCTTTACCAACTTCATCCAGCTACATTTTAAAAGTTTGACATTTATGTTATGAGATAGATTGAATTAATCTTATAATGTTTATTACTTGCGACATCAGTTAAACGCATTTTACCATCAGCAGCAGGCATTTTGAAATGTGACAATTTGTCACGGTTTGATTTTCCTTTTTCAGCCTTCCTTTTAATTTAATCCAATAGGATGTAGGGTTTTTACTTTCTGTAAGGATCCCTATAAACAACTCAACAAAAACCACTAACACAGGATTAAAAGATAGAAAAAACAATCTTCACAAGCCTAAAGATGTAATGGATCAGTTACAAACTATTTACAGATAAAACATATTTGAACACATTGTACTAGCTAATGGCCAGTATTATAGTCTACAACAAAAAACCTATTTAAAGGTTATTCAGAATCTTTCTCCAGAGCCTCAAATATAAATCGAGGCCTATTACCATATTTTTTAATATAATATTCAATTTTTTCATCA
Source organism: Methanobacteriaceae archaeon UBA349 (assembly GCA_002509745.1). Classification (GTDB taxonomy): domain Archaea; phylum Methanobacteriota; class Methanobacteria; order Methanobacteriales; family Methanobacteriaceae; genus UBA349. Next base: position 4,671 of record DAWK01000140.1, read on the forward strand.
TTTCCAGCTAGAGGATGGCTTTTAACTATTTTAATAACTTCTTCATGGCTATATGATATTAAAACAACTTCAAATAATTGTTTAATTAAAAAAACCAGAAAACGTGAAAAAAGGCCAAAATCCGTTAAGATGTCGTATCTTACTCCTCTAAATTTTAAAACCCATGCAGTTTGGGTGATTACATTAATATTTTTCAATTTATTTCTGTGCTTAATGTATTCTAGTAATATTCTAAAATAAAATGGAAATGTGCTGGGGCCGTGTTTTTCGGTCCAGAGGCCAAGGCCAACTTTGTCCGGATCCAAATATTCTGAGTCCAGGAATCTATCGGCAAACAATACCAAATCATAGGTAGAAGCTTTTTGGTAAATTTCCTTATGGCTTGTAACTCCCATATCACGTTGAATAGTATCCCAAAATATATCTAAAACTTCTGAAGGCGTACTATCAATGTCAATAAACAAAAAAGCGTCATAAACATTAAGATCTAGCTGGGCCAAAGCTTGATATATATTGGCAGATTTACCAGTTCCTGGTGTGCCCAGGACATGTATAAAACGTCCCTGACCTTGTTTTAATGTTTTCAGTAAATTTAATAGCTCTTTAAATGACTGGGTTTTAATGAAATGGCCATTATCATCAGAGGATAAGACCTTATGATTAATCATCAATTAATATATAGTTGATGTATTATTGATAACTTTCTATTTTAATAATCCTAAAATTTTTAGATGAGATATTATTGATAATTTTTTTTAATTAATCTCTAACTTTCACTTCAATTACAATTTTAAACCAAAAGATATAACTGTTTATAAATACAAACTACCCTTATCATGAAGAGCAAGTATTATCTTATAAAATTTGATTATAGGGCTCAATTAGATTCAGTTTATATATCTGTTCTGGGAGTTAAAGGCAGATCCGAAACCCTTCAAGTTTCAGAAAATCTTGTTATAGACCTTGACTCAGAAAAAATTCCATCACGATTCAGAATAGCTGAAGCTTCAACCTTATTCCAGGAAAAAGTAAATTTGCTTAAGAAGTTATCTCAGGTTAAAATTATCTTAAAAGCTGATTCAGAATCTATTGCTTTTGAGGGCCAGTTTGAATTTTTAATTGACAATGTCATACTGGATAAAAAATTAGAAGTTACTATACCCAATGATATAAAAATGCCGGAAATGGTGGGTAATTATATTGCTGGAAAGTCATTCTAATTTAATAATCTAAAATACATTATCATTTTTAAACTTTTATGGTTTAACTTCTAAGAAACTAATTGTTTATCTATAAAAAGATATTTTTTTTTATTTTATTTACTTAATGTATTGTAGTTATATTAATTGATAAGATAATTATTAAGATTTTTTTCTAATCCTGAATGGTTAAAAAATATAGTTTTAATACTGGTCGGATTACTCCTTTTTTTCTTGGTAAATGAATTAACCACATTCTTATTTTATTTATATAAATTTAATAATTTTTAAACCACGTAATAATATCAATTTTATGGATTTATAATGGATAAAATCTACCTTTTTTCATAAGTCTAAAATTATATAATCTTATTTAGACAAAATATTATTAATGTCTAATCAAAATGAATGGTACCAGTTGTCACA
>DAWK01000110.1 GCA_002509745.1 Methanobacteriaceae archaeon UBA349
ATAGTAGATATGATTTTGAATTGATTATATATAAATATACATAGTTTAATGATAACCTTGACATATAACTATTGTTATATCTTCAGCATATATTTTAGGAAAGAATAGTTAGTAATAAAATCCATATATCTAAATTAAATAATTAAATCTATCTTTAAAAGTTATTATTTAATAAAAATTAACTAAAACTATTCTTCAAATAAATTTTACATTAATATGGTGGTTAAATGAATTCTAAAACTTATTTAGTCAATAAAAGCAAAAATAATAATTTAGGACCTGTAGAATTTGCTGATAGCTTTTTTTCCAGATTTCGTGGTTTAATGTTAAAAAAAGATTTAAAAGCAGGTTTGATTCTTAAAATTCCATCCGGACGAGGCAAAAGAGGTTCAGCAATACACATGTTCTTTATGAGAATTCCTCTGGACGTCATATTCACAGATGAAGACCTAAAAGTAGTGGATGTGGTTTCACTAGACCCCTGGACAACATATACTCCAAAATTGGCAGCTAGATTTGTAATTGAACTCGAAAAAGGTTTAATTAAAGATTCAGAAACCAAAATTGGTGATTTGCTTGAGTTTAATGATTAAATAATGGAATTATTAATTTAAGTTTATGCTCTAAAAATAATCTATCAAATTTAATTAAGTTTTTATTATAAATTAATTTAACAAAATAAGATTAAAATAAAGATTAAATAAAATAGAAGGATTAATTCAAAATATATGATGAAATAAGAATTAATAATAAAATAAATTTATAAATAAATTATAAATAATTAATTAATTGGATTTCTTTATAATTTCTGAAATAGCTAGCCGTGCTACTTTTTGAACTACTTCATTTTCATCATCTTTTGAATTTTCCAATTCCTCAAGAGCCCTTTCATCTCCAATCATTGACAAACTAAGGGCACCAGCATACCTAACACCCGGACTTTCGTCTTTTAATAATTTAATCAAGTTAGGTGTAGGTTTAGAATCATCAAAGGTGCCTAAAGCAAGAGCCGCGGCCTCTCTAACATGGAAATCTTCATCTTCTAGGGCTTTTATGAGTGGATCTATTGCCCTAGGGTCTCCAACTTCAGCTAAAAGCTCTGCTGCATCCTCCCTATCATTCCATTCACCATTTTCCAGTTCTTTAACGAGAAAATCAATTCTTTTCATTTCTTCAGCCATAGAAACACCTCATGATAAATAATCTGTGATACATTTAATATTAATTTTACTATTAAAATTTATTATGTAATTATAAAAGGATTTCAAATGTCCACCAATTTAAATTAAATCCATCCATCTAAATCAATAAAGAGCTAAAAAATTTTAAGATTCTAAATATAATTTAAAACTTGTTCCGGGCTCTTTAAAACAATAACTTCTTCTAAATGAATCAATTTATGAGTATTTTTCACGTCCAATTGCCTCATATGGATAGTAATTATTTTACCTCCAGAAACTGCATTGAAAGGGCAGGCCTGTTGACAATCCCCACATCCCAAGCATTTTAAGAGATTGATTTCAGTTCCAGGAATTATAGCACCTGAAGGACAAGATGCCGCAGCTTCACAAGGTTGACAGTTCTTACATTCTTCTAATTCCAATTTGGAAGGTAAAACTGTTTCTACATCTCCTGCTTCCATATCAACCGGGACTATTAATGTTTTTACAGCACCTTTACCTGCCTGGGCCACGGCATTGGTAACTAATGTATCTGCAATCCCATGTACTATTTTAGAGATAGTATTAGAAGTAGTAGGAGAAACCACCAAAATATCGTAGCGTCCCATAGAAAGACGGCCCGTTATGGGAAAACTAAATTCCTGGTCTTTTTCCATGGCCAATTCCCTATAATAACCACCCGTAACATTTATTACTCTTTCATAAAGGCCATACATCTTTAATACTTCTTCACCAGCCCTAGAAAGCATTATTGTGACTTCGTGTTTTGAAACTATTTTTTCCAGTGCTTCTACACTTTCTAAAAGAAGATGTCCCGCTCCGGTAAATGCCCAAGCAATACGCATGTTTTTTCCTCGATGTTGTAAATTATTTTAAGTTTCTGTAAATATAATATAATATAATTTTAATTAATTTAATAAAATTCAGATTATTAACAATAATATCATATTCATTTTATAGTTATTAGCTTAAAAATACCTAAAATGTGATTTCAGTACGTATTTAATTTTTTATATTAAAATTAATGTTAAAAATAAACTTAAAATAAATAAATAGAAATTTAATGTGTTTTAAATTTCTTTTTATATTTCTATGTATTTGTAGGCCTCATCATTAGAAAATGCATAATGTACTTTAGTGTAATTACTCATGAAATCAGTAACTTCTTCTTTAACTTTTAAGTTATCTACAGCTACTTTTTTAATGAATTCAGCCACTTCAATCATTTCAGATTCTTTCATTCCTCTTCGAGTAAGCTCTTGAGTTCCGACTCTAATACCTGATGGATCATCAGACCGGTTAACATTATCCCATGGGAGTAGATTCTTGTTCAGAATTATATTGTTACTTTCCAGGCGTTTTGAAAGTTCTGCTGCTCTTCCAATATCAGAAACATCCATAGCCACTTGGTGAGACTCAGTAAATCCAAGATCTTCACATAGCACATTGAATCCTAGTTCATAAAGGTTTTGGGCCAGTGCTTTTGCATTTTTGACAATTTGTTGAGCATAATCCTGACCAAATTCCAGCATTTCTGCGGTAGAAATTCCTAACCCAGCCACATGGTGCAGGTGATGATTACTTACTACACCTGGGAAAACTGCTTCGTCAATTTTTTCCTTTAGTTCTTCTTTACAAAGGATGATTCCACCTTGAGGTCCTGGGAATGTTTTATGAGTACTTCCCACCAGAAGATCTGCACCTTCTTTTAATGGGTCCTGGAAGCATCCTCCAGCAATTAATCCAAGTACATGGGCACCATCGTACATTACTTTGGCCCCTACTTCATCGGCAGCTTCACGAGCTTCTTCTACAGGGTGAGGGAATAAGAATAAGCTACCACCTAATAAAACAATTTTTGGCTTAATCTCCAAAATTTGCTTTTTCATAGCATCCGCATCAATATTCATGGTTTCTTGATTAAAAGGATGAGTATAAACTTTTAATCCCCTTATACCTGCTGCACTGACATTAGCATGAGATATATGGCCACCGTACGGTACTTCCATGGCCATCATAGGGTCATTTACTTTAGCAAAAGCAAAAAAACAGGCCAAATTAGCTACAACACCAGAAGTTGGTTGCACATTGACATGTTCTGCGTTGAAAAGCTTTTTAGAAAGATCTATAGTTATGTTTTCAATAATATCAATGAGATGACACCCTTCATATAGTCTATCACAGGGAAGGCCTTCTGCATATCTGTGGGACAAATCAGAGACCATGGCCTCTTTAACAGCAGAACTAGTAATATTCTCACTGGCAATGAGATTCATACTATTTTCCATCCACTGATTGTGCTCTTTCATGATATTTCGTATTTCTTGAACGTAATTTTGATTTTCAGACATATTTCATCAGCATCCATAATCTATAAGTAGGGATAATTCATTCACATTTTAATGATGGTGAGATGATGGTTATAAATATTCATATTTTGAAAAATTAATTGCATTCAATATATTAAATTTTAATAATATGTGATAAATAAAAAATGAAGAATTGATAATTATTTCGTTTTAAACAATTGCAATTAATGATATTATAGAATAAAATGGTTTTATTTTAAATTTAAGAATTAATTGAAATTATATTAAAAAAGAAAAATTTAAGGTGAGAGATTAAATCTCACACTTATTTTGATGGTTCATTAATAGCAGCTTCAATTTGAGCAAATATTTGCTCAGTCTTAAAGTGCTGTTGGTCCATTGCTCCAGATGGGCAGGCTGCTACACAGGTACCGCATCCTTTACATAGAGCTACATTTACACTTACTTGTTCTTCATCTGTTCGATCTATAGCACCGTATGGGCATAGTTCGACACAAACTTCACATCCACCACAAACATCAAGGTCCGTGGTAGCAATGATAGGCTCAATGGCCACTTTTCCTTTAACCATAGGGATAGCTGCTCGAGCAGCAGCACCAGATCCTTGAGCTACAGCATCAGGAATATCCTTAGGACCTTGGGCAACACCAGCAAGATATACACCATCAGTTAAGGTGTCAACTGGCCTTAGTTTTGGGTGAGCTTCCATGAGGAAACCGTCAGCAGACTTGGATAGACCTATGGTCTGTCTTAAATCTTCGGATCCTTCTGGAGGTACTAAACCTACACCTAAAACAACCATATCATAGTCGTATTCAGTTACTTTGCCGAGTAATGTGTCTTCTGCTCTAACCGTGAGAGTGAGATCTTGGTTTTCCAGTACTTCAGCAGGCCGTCCTCTGACGAACTTGATTCCGTATTTTTCTTGGGATCGTTTGTAGAACTCTTCGAATCCTTTACCGAATGCACGAATATCCATGTAGTAGAGAACTATTTCAGTGTCAGGCATTTTATCCTTAATTAACTGAGCGTTCTTCATGGCGTACATACAGCACACACGGGAACAGTAAGGTTTACCGATCTTCTCATCCCGGGAACCAACACAGTGGATAAATGCCACACGTTTTGGTTTTTCACCGTCGGAAGGTTTGATAACTTTTCCTTCAGTAGGTCCGGATGCATTGATCTGTCTTTCTAGTTCCATACCAGTAATCACGTTAGCGTGGCTACCGTAACCATATTCTAACTTTTCAGTTGGGTCGTATGGGTCGTAACCAGTTGCTACGATAATAGTACCAAGATCGAGTTCAATTTCTTCTGGTTCTTGATCGTGTTTAACTGCTCCCCGTTCACAGATCTGATCACAGAGTTTACATTCGATACAGTAGTCTTTATCTATGGTTGCACATAGTGGTACAGCTTGTGGGAATGGAATGTATGCTGCTTTAACCATACCGATACCTTCATCAAAGTAGTTAGGCATTTCGATAGGGCATACTTCTACACAAGAACCGCATCCAACACATAGTTCTTCGTCTATGAATCTTGGTTTTTTCTCTACTTTTACAGTGAAGTTACCGATGTAACCGTGTACTTCTTTAACTTCTGCATAAGTCATGAGTTCGATGTTTTCGTGCTTACCTACGTCCACCATTTTTGGAGCGAGGATACACATGGAACAATCGAGAGTTGGGAAGGTCTTATCCAGTTGACCCATTCTTCCACCAATGGTAGGTTGTTTTTCTACCATGTAGGTTTTGAATCCCATATCAGCTAAATCGAGTGCAGCTTGAATACCAGCTACTCCTCCACCAATAACCATAGCTTTGTTATTTACATCCACTATAGAAGCTTCTAGAGGTTCTAATAATCGAGCTTTTGCTACAGCCATTCGAACTAAATCTTTAGCTTTTTGAGTAGCAGCTTCTGGTTCACTTTGGTGTACCCAGGAGTCGTGCTCACGTAAGTTTGCAAACTCAAACAAGTACGGATTTAATCCAGCTTCTTCCACAGCTCTTCTGAATGTAGGTTCGTGGAGCCTTGGAGAACAAGCAGCCATAACTACTCGGTTTAATCCTAGTTCTTTAATGTCCCTTTGAATCTCTAATTGTCCTGGATCAGAACAATAATATTTATAGTCGTTAGCGAGAACTACATTAGGTAAGGTCTTAGCGTATTCTGCAACTGCTGGTATATCCACCACACCACCGATGTTTATACCACAGTGACATACGTAAACACCAACCTTTGGTTCTTCCTTAGTTTGGTCTTTTTTTTCTTCTACCATTAGATCACCTTGTACAAGTTGAATCTTATGTCTAATATTGAATAATTTAGGTGAATTTAGGTGTATCACTAACACATAAAAAGCTTTCTATCCATAATTTTGAGTAAAGTTTATATACTATAACATAAGAGGCGGCTTTATAAGCTTTTTTAATTTATTATGGTCCATTTAGGATTAATGAATGATTATTAAAGTTATAAAATACTTAATATCAAAGTTAAGCTGATTAAACTCAGAATTGTACTGAAGAATACACATGATGCGGTAAGTTTTATGTCCAAATCATAAGTAATAGCCAGTACCACACTGAGCATAGCCGAAGGCATAACTGCCTCTATGATAGTTACTGTCCGTTCTAAGCCGGTTAAACCAGAAATAGATACAATTAAAACGGTTAAAGCAGGTGAAATTAGCAGTCTTACTACACTTACAAATGCCGCGTCAGTTAAATGTTCTTTAATTCCTTTCAATCTATAGAAAGACCTAAAGATATCATTATAAGTGGTATAGCTGCTCCTGATAAAAAAGTAAGGACATCAGAAAGCACAAAACCAATAGGGAAATTGAAATAATTGACCATAAGCCCTAAAATTATGCCGTATAATGGTGGAAATAGCAGAGCCCTCATTAAAACATCTCTCTTACTTCCCCCAAAACTAGCTAAAAGGATTATTCCCAAGCCAATAAAAACCAAAATAGATCCTAAATCATAAAATATGGGCCTTACCAGACCATTAACTTTAAAAACACCAAGAGCTATGGGATATCCTAAAAACCCAGAATTTAACATTATAACCGGCAGCATTATACTCCAGCGGGTTTGGAGTATCCTTTCATTTTACCCCATAAATAGGCTATTAAGCCAGAAAATATGCCTATTAAAATACATATTAGTAGTATGTGCATTAAAGAAGGAATTAGAAATTTAGCATCACCATATTTTAATAATCCTGACCTTCGCATACCATATCCTAAAAATATCATTATAATTATGGCCAGAATTGTTTCTATTAATTTGAAATCCATTTTACTCACTTAATATAGAATAACATTAAAAGCAATTAATTTAATTTGCGAATTTCATCAATATTAATTCTTTTTTTGAAAATCTAATTTAATTAATGATTAATTCAACATGTAAATTAAATCAAAAAAACAAGAAAAATCAAAATTATGATACTAAAGCCTGAAAATACGTATTAAAAACAATAAAATCGGATTACAATTGATTTAAGGATATTAATTTAAATTCTTATAAAAAAAAATGAAATTGTAGAATTAATCCACAATACCTTCCGTAGTGATCTTAAAGACACTTTCACCTTCAGGTAAGTGAGGACTGTCCACCAAACGAGCAATTCTCTTACCAGCTAATCCTTTCTTCAACCATACTCGATAAGTAGCTGCGTGACCTAATACGTGACCACCAATAGCTTTAGTAGGGCTTCCAAAGAAAGCATCTGGCCTGGCTTGAACCTGATTAGTTACAAAAACTGCAGTGTTATAGGTGTTAGCAAGATTTTGCAGTGTGTGCAAATGCTGGTTCAGTTTCTGCTGTCTGGATGCTAGAGCTTCCCTTCCAACATATTCAGCCCGAAAGTGAGCAGTTAAGGAGTCCACTATAACCAGACGGATATTGGTTCCACTTTGAATTAATTCATTAACTTTTTCAGCCATTAATATCTGGTGACTGGAGTTAAATGCACGCGCAATGTGGATTTTTTGTAAAACTTCCTCCATATCCAGTTCAAAACCAGCTGCAATTTGCTCGATTCTTTCTGGACGAAAAGTATTTTCAGTATCTATAAAGACACATTCCGCATCTAAACCTCCCTGTTCTGGAGGTAATTGAATTGTAACAGCTAATTCATGCGAAATTTGACTTTTACCAGATCCGAATTCACCGAAAACTTCAGTGATGGCCTGAGTTTCTATTCCACCACCTATTAGCTCGTTTAATCCTTCACTTCCCGTGTTTATACGACCAATTTCTTTTCGCCTTTCCATTACGTCTAAAGCTGTTTCAAAATCAATTTGTTCTGATTTTCTGGCTGCTTCAATTACTTTCTCAGCAACACCTTCACCAATTTCTGCTTTAACAGATAATTCTTTAGCTGTAGCTGTTGCAAGTCGCATCATGTCCGCGAATCCAGCGTCTCGAAGTTTTTGGGCAGTTTTTTCGCCTACATTAGGCAAATCTTCTAATTCTACCATGTTTAATCTCCCTTAAATCTTAATTTATTGAATTTTTTGTTAGTTTATGAAATTTATGTTAATGAATTTATATTGAATTTAAAAATTAAGTTAAATCATAATTCTATGATTATAACTTATAATTCAAATTCGAGGATTTTTTTAGGATTTAAGCGTATTTCTTCATTATATTCATCAAATTTAGCATCACCAATAACCGTTATATGCAATCCATTTAAATCTTCTACTTTGTCTTCTAAAGCACCTTCATCTGCACTTTTGGCAATTATATCTGCAACTTCTGGAGTGGTCATGCCCAACAGCCTTTCAGCCTGTTTTCCAAAGAAGGTTACTCTAATTTCTCCAGTGTCATCAGCAATTCTTGCAGGAAGCATGAGCAGATATTTTGGCTCTTCCGCGGTTTCACCGCAGAAATCACAAACATACTCTTCTTCTACTGATTCTAAACGGTTATTACAATTAGGACACCTGTAAGATAATACTCGACCGCCAAAGGCATCTGTGATTTCTCCAGAAACTTTGATGTTTCTATCTTCCTCATCCAGATCCTCAATATTTCGGGACTGATAAATCATCTCTTCCAGTTCTTCAAATGTGGCCAGGCCCTCTAAGTCTTTATCTTTAGCTTTAACCATTTGGGTGTTTCTGCCAATACTCAATTCCAGATTGTCATTACGGAAAGTCACTCTAGGATTTTCTATACGCATAGCATCCCCAATGGTTATTGGAATTTCTGCTTTTTCATCCCACAGAGATGCCCTAATAGCACCAGTATCATCAGCAATTTCCATGGACCGGACAATTCCCGGGCTTCCATCACTTCGTTGGAACTCATTAGGATCATATAAATCAATAACCCGAGCAATTACCCTCACATTACGATCGTCTTCTTCCAGATCATCAACTTTTTTAGTTGTGTAAATCATTTCTTCCAATTCTTCCAATGAAGGCAATCCTTCTAAATCTTCAGGCAGAGGATTCATTACCCTAGCAGTTTTTCCCACGCTGAGATCCACACTATAAAGTCCTAACTTGGTTCGGGCATTTTCTATTCTGAGAGCTTCCCCTAATTTCAAGTTAGTATGGGCCTTTTCATCCCACAATGAAATTTTAACCGCGCCACTCTCGTCGGCCATATCTGCAGAACGTACTAATCCTGAAGTTCCGTCTTCTCTCTGGAATTCTCGAGCTTCACTAATAGATACCACACGACCTACAATATCTACTTCTTCCCCATCATCTTCCATTTCACTTATGGTTCCGATTTTAACGGGTTCTAAATGTTTTTTATATTCTTGAAGAACTTCCCGTAGATTTCCATCAGATTCTGGATTAATAACAATACTAGTATTCCAATTGGTATTCAAACGATATCCAGAAGGAGAGTATTCATCAAATTCGGCGTTTCCACCAGTAATTTTTACTATATCTCCTTTGTTAATTTCTAAGTTAGTATCATCATTCCAAAGAGTTACCCGGATGGATCCAGTATCGTCAATAATTTCTATTGATTTTACTGCTCCAGATTTACCATTTGATCGTTCAAATGTTATAGCATCCTGTACTTTAGTTACCAGACCCATAACCGTGACATCTTTTACTTCATGGGCGTCTCCTATTTTTAAAACATTTTCTTCAGCTTCAGGAACTTCATAATCTCCCTTAATTATCCGCCCCACCCAGGGATGAGTTAGAGAAATTTCATCATTTCTCTTACGGCTTTGAGCACCCAATATTTTTATAGAATCTCCTTCCTGAAGGCCCAGTTCCTCGATTAAATCTGTGTCCTTGTTCCAAAGAGTATAACTAATCTTTCCAGTTTCATCCTGAAGTTCTAGGGAAGCTACCTTACCTTCTTTGCCATCCTTATCAAAGGTTCTTATGCCCGGAAGCCTTATTATTCTAGCAATTACATTTACTTCCTGATCTTCTTCAATAGAGCCTATAGCAGTAATTTTTTCACTGTAATCGGGTAAATTATCCTCAGATTCTATTTTTTCCAGAGTGGATCTAGGCTGAAGATGAATTTCTTTTCTTCCCTGGTAACCATCTCTTACTGCCACCTTATCAATCTCAATTACATCTCCTTCTTTTATGTTTTTAAGGAGTTTTATGTTTTCAGTCCAGAAAACAACCCTTACCTCTTCTGTTTCATCAGCCAAAATCACATTGGCCACTTTGCCGTTTTTTCCTTTACGACTGGTAAAAGGCTTTGGATTGGAAACTCTCATTACTCGACCTTTAATTTTTAATTTATCTGCCCCTTCCTCCATTTTTGAAATTTTATCCATACTATGTTCTTTTTTTTCGGATAATGGAGTATTTTTTTCACTAATGAACTGCCCTACAATCATGCGCGCAATATCAATATCATTCATAAAGCTTACATCTTCATAGTCCTTCTTCATTTCGTCCATTTTTTCCAGGAACTCTGTTTCAGATAATTTATCTTCAATTTTCTGATATTCCTGCATTATTTCCTCATTCATTTAGGTCCCTCTCTTATAATGATGTTCAATTTCTATCTTTATAATATATTAGTGAGAGCTTGTGAAAAGTAATGATTTCTATTGCACACAATCATATATTTCACTAGCTAGGTAACACCTTATTAAGGAATAGTATTACCAAATATATAAATATTATTATTTTTATTAATAATTTTTATAGATTTAAGAAATATTAATTAATTCAAGTTAATCGTAGATTTCATTTTAAATTTTTTATATGTATATCAATAGGATATCTAGATAGATATTATTATTGAATAATTGTATAGAAATATAATTAATTTTTTTTAATTAAAAATAACTAAAAAAAGGATATGATCCCCAATAAAATAAGGAAATAATTCTAAAATTAGCAAAATTTTTTAAGATTTATATACTATCAATATATAATAGATTAACAAACAGCTAGGCTGTTTAAAAATATTTTAAATCTTTTAATATGAAAACTGAAAACGCCCTATATCAAAATTTAAATTCTATTTCAATAGAATATGTCCATTACGGAATTTTAAGCAGGGTTTTACGTATTTTGCACTTGAAAAACTTTTTTATTATTTTGTAAATTAATAGCCATCCATATTATGGAACTATGGCCTGATTTTAATGTTTTTAACAATTTATATCTAATTTTTAAAAAAATCAACACTTGAAAATAGATTCAATAGAATATTAAATAAAATGAAAATAAGGAGGATTGTAAAATGTCCATGACCATGGCAGAAAAAATACTGGCCAAATCCGCCGGTAAAAAAGAATCAGAAGCTGGAGAAATTGTTATGGCCAACATTGACGTGGCCATGACACACGACCTCACTGGACCATTATCAGTAGAGTCTTTTGAAAAAATAGGAACCCCCAAGGTGTGGGATCCAGAAAAAATAGTTATAGTCTTCGATCATCAAGTCCCCGCAGATTCCCTAGATGCAGCTAATAATCACTTGGTAATGCGCCAGTTTGTAAAAGAGCAGAAAATAAAAAATTTTTACGATGTTCGGGAAGGAGTATGCCATCAAGTGCTACCTGAAAAAGGACATATAGTTCCGGGTGAAGTAGTTGTAGGAACTGATTCCCATACATGTACTCATGGAGCACTAGGAGCATTTTCTACAGGAATAGGGTCAACAGATATGGCTATGGTATTTTCCACTGGCCAGCTATGGTTTAAGGTTCCAGAAACCATTCGATTTGAAATAGAAGGAACTCTCGGAAATTATGTTTCTGCCAAAGATGTGGTATTAAACATCATCGGTCAAATTGGAGCTGATGGGGCCACTTACAAGGCCTGTGAATTTGCAGGAAATACTGTTAAAGAGATGAATGTATCAGATAGAATGGTTCTCTGTAACATGGCCATTGAAATGGGTGGAAAGACGGGATTAGTGGAACCTGATGAAAAAACCCTGCAATATGTCAATGCCCGATCTAATAAAAGCTACGAAGTTATGAAAACTGATTTAGATGCACCATCTCTAGAAACCATACACATTGACGTGAATGAACTGGAACCACAAATTGCCTGTCCTCATCACGTAGATAATGTAAAACCCGTTAGTGATGTAGATGGAATTGAAATAGACCAAGTATTCCTGGGTTCCTGTACTAATGGCCGTATAAGTGATTTAAGGGATGCCGCCAAAATATTAAAAGGAAATCATGTGTCAGATAGCGTTCGAATGCTAGTAATACCTGCTTCCAGAGAAGTTTATACCAAAGCCTTAGATGAAGGACTTATGAATACCTTTGTAGATGCCGGTGCACTGGTGACCAATCCCTGCTGTGGTCCTTGTTTAGGAGGTCATGTAGGACTTATAGGGCCTGGAGAAGTCAGTTTATCTACTTCTAACCGAAATTTCAGAGGTCGGCAGGGAAGTCCTGAAGGAGAAGTTTACTTATCTTCTGCGTCTGTGGCTGCAGCCTCTGCAATTACTGGAAAGATTACTGATCCTAGAAATATTAAATTTTAATTAATAAATTTTAAATAAAATCCTATTATTAATCTACAGCTCAATTAAACTCTGATGCTAAAAAAGGCAAAGTAGGACTAAATAAAACAAATAAAAACAATAGCGGTGTTTATTATGGAAGGAAACGTATGGAAGTTCGGAGATGATATTGATACGGATATCATAATTCCTGGACGTTATTTAGTAGTTATAGATCCTAAAGAACTTGCAAAGCATGTTATGGAAGGTTTAGACCCTGATTTCCACGATAAAGTTAATGAAGGAGATTTCATATTAGGTGGAAAGAATTTTGGATGTGGTTCATCTCGTGAACACGCTCCACTGGCATTCAAAGGTGCTGGAATCTCAGCAGTTATTGCTGAATCCTTTGCCAGAATTTTCTACAGAAACTCTATAAATGTAGGAATTCCACTTTTAGAAGCTCCAGGAATATCTAAACATTTAGAAACTGGAGACAAAATCGAAGTGGATATGGACAAAGGAGTTATTCGCAAGGTAGAAACTGGAGAAGAATATAAATTCCAAAAATTGCCTGAATTCATGCTAGAAATTCTTGATAAAGGTGGTTTAATCCCTTATGTTAAAGAACAAATGGAATAAACCATTTTTTTCTTTAATTTAATAATTGAATTAAATTTATTAAAAAATTAATAATAAATTGATTATGATTGATTAAATTAGTAAATAATGCTAATTTAAGCTTTAAATAATAAAATTAAACACTTGGTGTTATTATGTACAAAATATCTGTTATTCCCGGAGATGGAATAGGAAAAGAAGTAATGGAAGCAGCCCTTCATGTTTTAGAAGCTGTTAACCTTGATTTTGATTATGAATTTGCCGAAGCAGGTGATGAATACGAAGCCGTGAGTGGAATACCGCTGCCTCCAGAAACAATTGATATTGTAAAAGATTCTCAATCCTGTTTATTTGGAGCTGCAGGTGAATCCGCTGCAGACGTAATTGTTAAAATGAGGCAAGAATTAGATCTCTATGTCAATTTAAGGCCCGTGAAATCATATCCTGGAACAAAAAGTTTATTTGATAATTTAGACTTTGTAATTGTTCGGGAAAACACGGAAGGAATGTACATCGGCCTAGAAGAAGAAACTGAAGAAGGAGCTATTGCCAAGCGAGTTATAACCCGTAAGGCTTCTGAGAGAATTTCCAGATTTGGATTTGAATACGCGGTTAAAACCGGAAGGAAAAGGGTAACTGCTGTGCACAAGGCCAATGTCTTAAAAAAGACAGATGGTGTATTTAAAGACAGCTTTTACAAAGTTTCAGAAGAATTTCCACAATTAGAATCCAATGATTTCTATGTGGATGCTACTGCCATGTATTTCCTAACTAAGCCTGAAATGTTTGATGTTATAGTCACCACCAACCTATTTGGAGATATTTTATCTGATGAAGGTGCAGGACTGGTCGGAGGACTAGGATTAATACCTTCCGCCAATATTGGAGACAATCAGGGGTTATTTGAACCAGTACACGGCTCTGCTCCACGTCATGCTGGAAAAGGAACTGCTAATCCTGCAGCCATGATGTTATCTGCAGTTTTGATGCTTGATTATCTGGATGAAACTGAAGAAGCTCGTAAAATGGAAAATGCTATAGTTGAAACCTTGGCAGAAGGAAAAGTAGTCACCCAAGATCTAGGTGGTAACTCATCTACCATGGCCATGGCCGCTGAAGTTAAAACCAAATTAGAAAACTTATAAAATCATTTTATATCTGCTTTCTAATTTTTTTCAAACCTAAATATAACAATAGTTAATTATTATAGTAGAATATAAAGAAAGGAAAAGAAAATAATAATGTGAAATTAATTAAAGAATAAATTGTATAAATATTAAATTAGTAGATTAAATGAATCTAGATTGATTCTATTTATATTATAAACTATAATTAATTGATAATTAGTTAATTCCCACAATATGGAGAAGTTTACAATGGAAACTAGTGAAGTAAGGGCCGATATTCCTCTTTTAGAAAAAGTCATTTACTTAGATGCCGCTAGCACAACCCCTACACCCAAACCAGTGGTAGAGGCCATGTGCGATTACTTTTATAATTACAATGCCAATACCGGGCGGGGAGCTTACTCTTTATCAATTAAAGCCACCCAAAAAATGAAAGATGCTAAACAGAAAGTTGCTAGTTTCATAAATGCCTCTCCCAAAGAGATTGTTTTTACAAAAAACACCACGGAAGCTATAAATATTGTGGCCAATGGCCTAAGCTTTAAAAAAGGAGATTCAATTATTGTGCCCAATATAGAGCATCATTCTAATTTTCTACCCTGGATAAATCTTAGAAAAAAAGGAGTTAATTTAAAAATTGTCAAAGCAGATTCTAATGGAATAGTTAATCCTTCTTCCATTGAAAAAGCAATAGACGAAACTACTAGGATTATTACAGTCACCCATGTTTCCAATGCCATAGGTTCTGTGCAGGAAGTGCATGAAATTGGCAAAATTGCTAGAGAAAAAGATTTATTATATCTAGTAGATGCTGCCCAATCCATAGGCCATATGAACGTAGATATTAATGACATAAATGCAGATTTTGCAGCTTTTCCGGGGCATAAAGGTACTTTAGGTCCAGTTGGCACTGGTTTTCTCTACTGCAACCAGAAAAGAGTTTCTGAGTTAGAGCCCACTTCTTTGGGAGGTGGAACAGTGCTGGATGTTTCAGAAGATGATTTCGAATTAGAAACATTTCCAGCTAAATTTGAAGGAGGAACATCAAATATTGCAGGTTTTATAGGTTTAGGAGCTTCTATTGACTATATTAATAGAATAGGGATGGGAAAAATAGAAAAACATAGTATAAATCTCACTCAAGAGCTTTATTCATCCTTAGCCAGTATAGAAAATGTAACTTGCTATGGAAATCCCCAAAATATTTATGGTATTGTATCCTTTAACATTAATAATATGCATCCCCATGACGTGGCTAAAATTCTGGATGAAATAGGAGGAATATGTGTAAGAAGTGGTTATCACTGCGCAATTCCTGCTATAAAACACATTGGCGCCTATGAACAGGGGGGAACTGTACGTGCGTCTGTACATTATTATAATACCTCAGAAGAAATCCAGAAACTAGCTAAAACCGTGGGAGAGATTGCAAAAACATTTGGAGCGTAAAAAATGGAAAGACCTCAGGCAATAGCTCTTTTTATAATATTTATCATGGTATTCAGTACTGTAGCTTATGCACTACTTTGGATTTAATTCCTGATTAAGTCTATGAATATTAGAAAAAGAATTTTTAGCAAAAAATAAAATATATTTAAATATCTTTAAAATATCAGTTTAAAAAAAATAAATATTCGCTAATTTGGAGGTAGATTAAATGGTTAATGTAAGAATTGGGGCCGTAGTAGCAGAATTTAATTATGATATAACTCACATGATGCTTGAACTTGCTAAAGAACATGCGAAGTTTTTAGATTCAGAAATAACTGAAGTAATTACAGTTCCGGGAGTTTTTGATATGCCTCTGGCCATAAAAAAACTTTTAAAGCAAGAAGATATTGATGCAGTAATCACCTTAGGCGCAGTGATTGAGGGATCAACCGATCACGACCAAATCGTAGTACAACATGCTTCCCGGAAGATTGCAGATTTAGCCTTGGAATATGACAAACCAGTTTCATTAGGAATTTCTGGCCCCGGTATGACACGTATAGAGGCCCATCAACGAGTTGAATACGGTAAAAGAGCTGTTGAAGCTGTTGTTAAGATGTGTGACCGTTTAAAATAATTTGATTCAAATCAAATTATATATTTTTATTATATAAATGAGATTATACATTAAACTTTAATTTCCTATTTAACATGGTTCTGATTATTTTTAGGAAATAATAGGAATTAATTAGGATTTTTAATTTTTAATCATTAATTTATTAAACTCAATTATATGAATATAAAATTTTTAAATAAGAATAATTAATAAAAGTTGATTATTGCAAATTATTGTCCAATTATTAACTTTTAAAATATCTTAAAGAATTTTAGAGGCATTTTAATGGAAATTTTGACTCCTCAAGATCTAAAAGAAAAATTCAACGACCCCTGGATAGCTCCTTATCAAAAAGTTCTCACCATGGTTGATCAAGAGCAGGTAGAAATCGTAGAATATCATCCCTGTGTATCTGGTTCGCACTGGATAGTTCACCAATATCAAAGAACCAGTGAATTAATCCTAAAATCTTATCGAGACGGGAATAAACACGTTTTTATTACCAAAATAGGGAAAACTCCTCTAGAACTAAAGCCCAGTATAAATGCAGCAGGAATAGAAGAAGTAGCCGTAGAAGGAAATGAAGTCCGTGTGGTCCATGCGGGACTAGCTGGTGCAGGAGTAGGGGCTGCTATGTGTCGGGGGATGGCAGAGGGAGTAAAAAGAGTTGAATTATATGATGTAGGTGGCGGGTCAAAAATGGGAAAAGCCGCGGTTATAACCCCTAAACTTGAAAAAGTAGTCTTAGGTGTGGATGACACAGATACTAAAGATGAAGGTGCTACTTGGACCATGGCCCATAATATGGCTATGGATTTAGCCAAACAAGGCTTTCAATATTTAGATCATGTTATTGTACAATTATATCCTCACAATCCCCATAAAACTCAAAATTGCGTTTCTATTGCACTCACCTTTGCTGTAAAACCTGGTGAAAAAGATAAGTTAGTTAAAAAAGCTCAGGAAATTTTAAAAGAAAAAACATTGTCCGAAAAAACATCTATTGCTGTTTTAGAAGGTATATCAATTCCTAAGGCTCTAAGAGAATATGCTGAAAGAACTAAAAAATCTATGATAACTGTTGAAGAAGCGGAATCCGTTGCCAAAGAGGTAGGGGTGGAATTAATTGAAGTTACAGGTTCACATGGAAAAATAGGTGCACTTGCGGCATTAGGATTATATGATGATGTGGATGAAGCCGTGAAAGTCTATTATTAATAATTAATGATACTATTTATTATCATTAATTTTTTTAATATTTTTATTTTTATTTTCAAATTGAAATTAAATTAATTTAAAATATCAATGATAAAAAGAGCCATCATAATAAAATTCGAAAAAAAAGAAAATTTTAATTTTTAGTTAAGGGTTCCATTTATATTAAAATTTAAAAATTTACCCACTGATGCAGTTGCAAATTTTACATCAGTGGTTGCATAGTCTCCGATTTCAATTTTAATCTCATGAGTTCCCCACTGAACAAAATATTCATTCAAACTACGTTTATCGGTGAATTGAATAGTTTTTACCTTTAAATCATTGATATAAATATTATAAGATCCATTGTCCATTAAACCAGATGTAGTGGCCAATTTTTCATTATCCACATAAATATCAACCTTTCTACCAACTGCTTCATTATTTTGAATTATTATTCCTTCTTGGAGAGTAATGTTATTGGCAGTTGATTCCTCAGTAGAAACATTTTTTTGAGCATAAATATTATTAAAAACTTTACGCAGATTTCCATCCTGTATGGAATCTCCTACATCAATATACAAGCTCTGGCGGGCTTGCAAGGGTATTCTAATTATATTATCTTCCCCTGGCCGAGGCTGGTTCAAAACATATCCCTGTCCAGCAATATAAAGTTTATCCCCATAATTAAGACCTAAAGTAGCTATAGCTTCTCTAGACATCCTTATACTAATATTTTCATTTTCCAAAGCACTATCTACAGTATAAGGGCCACGAACATCAAATGTTCTATTGTCAGAAGAATTCTTCCATATAATTAGATTTCCAGAATTTGGTTCTATAGAAATTTTACCGTCATCAACATGCACTGCCCCTAAAAGTGTAGAAAGCATGGCAATCAAAATGATTCCTGACACCAGTATAGGGAAATGCATATATGTAAAAGATTTTAGTGACTGAGTTCTTCCTTCATGCCGCATCAGCATGTGGATAGACCTTTTAATCAGTTTAAAAATGTAATATATCGCCAATACCATGCCCACTAGAGATATTATTATCCAGATAGTAGCTGGAATTACTCTAATGAAAAATACTCCAAAAACACCTAAAGATGATAAAGAAAGCCCTAATATGCCCATGCGAATGTATTTCCCCATGGAATCCATCATGGTCACCCGACCATATTCCATAGCCCGATCCACAATAGTTCGCACCACTTCATTGGCCACTACATTCAGGTCTGCTAGATTAGACATCTGGTGCTTAATATCTCCTATGTCTACTTCCTTAATGCGAAGACCCTGAACATCTGCATCCAGTACAATACCCACATCAACCCCATAGTCCTCTTCAAATCTTATTTTATTCAGGGCCGTTCTTTTAGCCGCGAATTGTCCACTGAGGGGCTGATCAAACTTTACTTCTGGAAAAAAGAAGTTCAAAAGAGGTTTGGCAGTTAATTCCGTTACCCTTCCACCTTCTCTTTTAAATTTAGTTTTGGTGATATCTGCTTTTCCATCTAAAATAGGTTTGATCATATTATCAACCTGATTAATGGTTAGATTTTCTAAATCTGCATCTATAAACGCGACAATATCACCATTTGAATGTTTAAAACCCGTTTTAAGAGCTGCACCCTTACCTTGGTTGGTAGTATGTCTTATTATACTGGCCCCTGCTATTTTTGCCTTTTCATAAGTATTATCAAAGGACCCATCATCTACAACCAATACTTCCTGAACATATTTACAGGAAAGAGCAGTTTTCACAACATGCGCCACATTTTCTTCTTCATTATATGCAGGTATTACCACAGAAACTCGCAAGTGGGACCCATTACCATTATTCTTTATGGCAGCTAATAGGAAAACGATGATTAGAATCAAGCAGGACAAATTTTGCACCTCATCTCTACAATCAAGGCATGTATTTTTTAACACGATTTTTGATAGTAGTTTTAATTAGTAATTTTAATATATTTATTGATGAATTTATTAGAATTTTTATTATTTTATATTTATTCCTTTTAAGTACTATAAAATATTTTTAAATGATATTAAATAGATTTTATTGAATTAAATTTACTAGAATTCTTAAAACAGTATATTGAAAATATATAATAGATTTATTATAATTCTTTTAATAGAGAAGCCTTAAATTATTTAATATACCCACTTTTTATTTAATATATCAATTGATTTTTATAATGATTTAATAAGAATTTAATTATTAAATTGTTATTCGACTTACTTAAATAATTTGTTACACTATAATATATTATAGTTTACTAATCAGCAAATAGCTAGTATTAGCTACTATAATTCAAAAAATTTGACTAATTCCTTCATTAAGTCTATAAAAATTTATAAATTGCATAGCTAAATTTCAAATCTAATAAATTAATCTAAAAATCAAAAACAGGTGAAACAAATTGAAACCTAAAGTTATGATATTACTAGGAAGCGCATCTGATTTTAAAATAGCAGAAAAAGCTCTGGATATTTTAGAGCAGTTAGAGATTCCTTATGACATTAGAATAGCCTCTGCTCACCGTACCCATGAAAAAGTGAAACAAATTGTACTGGAATCAACTCTTAGAGGTGTTGAAGTATTTATTGGAATTGCAGGACTATCGGCCCACCTTCCAGGGATGATTGCCGCTAATACTCATCGTCCAGTGGTGGGAGTTCCAGTTGATGTTAAAATAGGTGGTTTAGATGCCCTTTTTGCCTCATCACAAATGCCATTTCCAGCGCCAGTAGCTACTGTAGGAATTGATAGGGGAGATAATGGGGCTCTTTTAGCAGCCCAAATTATTGGAATTCATGACAAAGATGTTAGAAAGAGAGTTTCTGGCCTTAGACATGGTTTCTATGAGAAAGTTCAAAGGGATGAGTACCAGTTATTAAATAACATTGAAGGAAACTATTACACCCCAGTCAATATTGAAATGCCAGATATTGATAAAGGTTTGTTTCCAGTTTCATCGCCAGAAAATTCTGATTCAGAGACTCCTATGGTTGCAGTGATCCCCGGGAGCTATTCCGACATGAAAATTGCTAAGAAAACTACTATGTTTTTGGAGAGAATGGGAATATCCTACGATATGAACGTCATCTCCCCAGTAAGATATCCTGGTCGATTTGAAGAGTATATGGAAAGAATGGCTGACGTTAAACTATTTATAGCTATAAGTGGACTTTCTGCACATGTTACTGGGGCAGTAGTGGCCTTAAGCGAAAAACCAGTTATTGGCGTTCCTTGTCCTATGAGGATGGGTGGACTAGATGCATTGTTATCTATGGTAAATATGCCACCAGGTGTTCCCGTGGGTACGGTAGGTGTGGCAAATGGAGGTAATGCTGCAGTTTTAGCTGCTGAGATGCTAGGAATAGGGGATCAGAAACTTGAAAATAGAGTTAAACGCTTAAAAAGTAAGTCATCTGACTTTGGATGATTAATTACTTAAAATAATCTCTTAAATAATATGATAACAGAATTTGAGATTATATCCAATATATTAAAATTATAAATTTAATAGCTCTGGTGATATAATGAAAGAATTTTTAAAAATTATTGAAAAGGATTTTGGAGTAGTGAGAATAGATAATGAAGTTTCTAGCGTATTTGAAGCTGCTAAAATATTAAGAGAGCATCCTAAAGAAGCAGTTATACTTGAAAATGTGAAAGAATCAGATATTCCGGTCATTTCAGGTATTTGTAACACCAGAGACAAAATTGCTAGGGCTTTAAATACTGATGTAGCAGGAATCACCCACAGAATCATTCAGGGAATGGAAACTCCAAAAGCAGTACAGAATATTGGAAAAATTTCTGAAAATTATAGTACTTCAATGGCCAATTTAAGTAAATTACCTATAATCACCCATTATCAGCGTGATGGTGGCCCATATATCACAGCAGGTGTTATTTTTGCCCGAGATCCTGAAAGTAAAACTAGAAATGCTTCTATTCACCGGATGCTGGTACTGGATGATAATCATCTCACCGTTCGAATAGTACCTCGGCATTTATACACCTATCACCAGCGGGCCGAGGCCTTAGGAAAAGATCTGGATATTGCTATTGCCATTGGAATGAATCCAGCGACTTTACTGGCCACTACTACATCCATACCCATTACTGCTGATGAAATGGAAGTGGCCAACAGTTTCCACAATGGAAATATGAAACTGGTAAAATGTGAAAATTCTGATTTAGAAGTTCCAGAAGCAGAAATAATATTGGAAGGAAAACTTTTGGCTAATAAAAGAGCAAATGAAGGACCATTTGTTGATTTAACAGATACTTATGATGTTATACGGCAGGAACCAGTTATAGAACTTGATAAAATGCATATAAAAGATGATGCTATGTATCACGCCATTTTACCTGCTGGATTTGAGCACCGCTTACTACAAGGCCTTCCTCAAGAGCCAAGAATTTACCAGGCTGTGCAAAATACTGTTCCTACAGTTAAAAATGTGGTTTTAACTGAAGGAGGTTGCTGTTGGTTGCATGCAGCAGTATCCATTCAAAAACAGACACAAGGCGATGGTAAAAATGTTATTATGGCTGCTTTAGCCGCCCATCCATCTTTAAAACACGTAGTGGTAGTTGATGAGGATATTGATATTTTTGACCCGGAAGATTTGGAATATGCTATGGCCACTCGTGTAAAAGGAGATGATGATATTCTTATTGTTCCTAAGGCTCGTGGTTCTTCTTTAGATCCGGCTGCATTACCCGATGGAACTACTACAAAGGTAGGGGTAGATGCTACCAAGCCTTTAGACAAGAAAGAGAAGTTTGAAAGGGTTAGTTTGTCTGAATAATTAACTCAAATATTATTTTTTAAATAAATTATTTTTAAATAAATTTCTAAAAACAATTTTTTTTATTATATTTAGAAAATTAATATCTTAATTAAGATTCTATTTTAGAATTTAAATTTTTATGTTGATTTTTGCTCCACATTCAGAACATTTTTTATTCTCATCAATTCTAATAGGGCCTAATCCATAGCCATTTCTCTCAATCAGTAATTTTCCACAATTATAGCAATAAGTATTCTCTCCATCAAGGCCGGGAGCATTGCCCACATATACATATTTAATTCCCGCATCCTTGGCTATTTTTCGGGCCTTTATTAGAGTTTCAATTGGTGTAGGGGCCACATTTTCCATTTTATAGTGTGGAAAAAATCTGGTAAAGTGGATAGGAACCTCTGAACCTACTTCTTCGACCATAAACTTAATTAAAGATTTTAAATCTTCTTCTGAATCATTATATCCTGGAATTATTAAATTGGTAACTTCCAGATGAATTCCCTTATCATGCATCCACATAATATTCTCCAGTACTGGATTAAGTCGAGCATTACATATTTCACGGTAGAATTTATCAGACATACCCTTTAAATCCACATTGGCCGCATCAAGATGTGGGCCAATAAGTTCCAGAGATTCCGGAGTCATATATCCATTGGTGACATAAATCGTGTTTAAATTCTCTTTCTGGGCCAGTTTAGCAGAATCTATGGTGTATTCCAGCCACATAGTTGGTTCATTGTAGGTCCAGGCAATGGATTTGCACCGATATTCTTGGGCTAGTTTTATAGAAGTTTCTGGGGAGATTTCCTGAGTATAAATACTTTCCACCGTGGCCCGGGCAATTCTCCAGTTTTGACAGTGCTTGCAACCTAAATTGCAACCTACCGTTCCCAGAGAATAAACCTGCGAACCAGGAAGAAAATGGAATAATGGTTTTTTTTCAATGGGATCTACTCCCGAAGAAGAGACGGACCCGTAGGTAAGATTATATAAATTTCCATTATTATTTTCTCGAGTTAAACAAAAACCGCAATTTCCATCTGAAATAATGCATTTACGCTGACATACATTACATTGTGTCTTATTTTCATCTAACTTATCATAAAGTAAAGTTTCAATTTTCATTATTTATCCCCCCAAATGCTGATAGCCTCCAGGTGGTAAAATACTTGTTTTTCCATCTTTATCTACTATTTCTACATGAGCAGAATCAGT
>DAWK01000078.1 GCA_002509745.1 Methanobacteriaceae archaeon UBA349
ATATCTTATTTTCATCTTATTTTATTTTTATAATTAATCTAATCAATAAAATCTAAATTGTCAAAACTTAAATAAATGATGAATAAAAGATTATCATAAAATATTTAAATTATTGTTTTATCAATTAGTTAATAGATGAAAATTACTTATGGAATCATAACTTCTTTAAAACATTAAGTTATTTAATAATATTAATCAAAATTTGGTCTTAATAATATTAATTGGTTATTAAGACTAGGTTAAATAAAATTTTAAATAGAAATAATCTCATATTTCAATTACAAACTGGATAATGATATCAGTTATCAATTGTATTTTATTTAATAAGGTGATAATTTGGATTCTCTTCAAAATGGATGGGTGGTGCTAGCATTAGCTCTATTAGCATCCCTCTTTTTCACAGCATTTATCAAAAAAATTCTTAAAAACGCTAATATATCGGACAGTCCTATTGTAACAGAACATCGCCACAAAGCAGGCACTCCTACCATGGGTGGTATTGGAATCCTCATGGCAGCACTTTTTGTATCTTGTATATATTTCAAAAACACTTATTTGATTATAACTTGTTTTATAATGATGACTGCAGGCTTAGTAGGATTACTTGATGATTTAATTGGCTTAAAAACCAAAGAACTGCAAAAAATTGTTAAAAACATCTCAAAATTTCCTGTTGAAATTGGTCAGCTATCTCTAAAACCTGGTGAAGAAGCCCGTGCTGCCACTGAAAAAGCAAAAAATGATTTAGAAGGACTTTTAAAAACTGGAAATGTTGAAGTTGTTGGGGAGGCCCCTATTAAAAGCGAGGTTAAGGAGAGCGAAAAAATTCTGGCTCAATTTATCATCGCACTATTCTTAGTAGGCACTGGTGCAGTAACAACAATTGGTGGATTTTCTCTGGGATTTTTGGTTATTCCTATTGTTATAATTGGAATCATTGGAGCAATCAATGCAGTTAACCTTATAGATGGTATGGATGGCCTGGCTGCAGGAATAATAACCATTGTGTCAGCTTCATGTGCCATTTTCCTGAATTTAAATGGTAATTTTACCTCTTCCGTCCCATTTATTGCTTTAACAGGATTAAGTTTAGGTTTTTTGGCCTTTAATCGCTATCCTGCAAGTATTTTCATGGGAGATACTGGATCTTTTGCTTTAGGTGGAGGATATGCGGCAGCAGTTATGCTCACCGATACGGCTTACTTTGGTGTTCTTGCCCTAGCAGTCCCTATTGTTTCAGTAATTATAAGTTTGATGCACAGAGCTCACATAATAAAACTCCCTGTAGAACCATTACACCATACTTTACATTATAAAGGACTTTCTGAAAAGAAAATTGTTCTAATCTACTGGGTTTTAACTCTAATAATATGTGCCATAGGTCTTTATTTTTATCAATCTTTCTCTAACTGAGGTAAAATTTCATGGAAACACGCCATATAAATTATAATTCAAATTTTTTAGCCTCCACCATTGCTGATAATATTTCAGGGAAATTATTTGGCCCAGATAATCTTTTCACTGGCATTTTCAATACCTTAGGTGATTCTAATTGTGGGGATATTATTATAAGGCACTGGATCAACGAGGAAGGAATTAGAATTGCTTTTAAAAAGGGAGTTTCTGGCATAATAACTCAAGATGCTCGAGAAGGAGCAACTGAGCTGGCCATAAAATATGGAATGTCTTTAATTCTAGTTGAAAAAATAGAAATTGCTAATGCGTTTGCTTTAAAATGGGCCATTAATGAATTTGCTCCGGAATCCCATAGGGTGGTAATTACTGGAACTAATGGTAAATCAACAACAACTCATATGATTTATCACATTCTTAAAACTGCTAAATGGAATATTTACACTAATACTGACTCTAAATCTGAATTTAACACATTAATAGATCCTATGGTATCTAAACAGATATCTGAATTTGCACAAAATCTAGAAAAATCCAGCTTAAAATGTCATGATAATCAGATTAATGGGCGTTCGGGTCCGGAAATAGATGCTTTAACAATTGAAGTTTCTGAAGTTCAGGGATGGTTAGATAATGTAATGAAAGACCATGCTTATTTTATGACTCAAGCTATAAATCCTGAGGTTTTAGTTATTACTAATGTGGCCATGGACCATATCGGTCTGGTTAATTCTATGGATGAGGTATTTGATGAGATTTATGGTGCGGTCAGGGCTATGGAATCTGGAGTGGTGGTCCTGAATTTCAATGATGCACTGGTTAGAAAAATGGGTGAGTCTTTAAATTCTCAGATAACTCCTTTTTATCATGGAACTGGCTGTGATCTGGAATTTGATGGTTCTGACATTAATTCTGGAGGTATTTTCTTTAAAGGAGAACTATTAATCGAAACTAAAGATTTACCATTTAAAAGCCAGCACTTTATTGAAAATACATTAGCTGCTATTTCAGCATGTATTTCTTTGAAAGTTCCTTTGGAGGATATTACTCATGGTATTATTTTATACCATGCTTTAAATAGGAGATTTTCGATAATTAACGAAAATCCACGAATAATTGATGATTTTGCCCACAATCCTGACGGAATAAAGGCCACTATTAAAAGTGCCGCCGATTTTGTATATGATCATAACTCATCTAATTCAAATACTACACCCCATGACGAATTTCCAGTATCTCCTGATATGAAAAGTAAATTATGGGTTGTTTGTTCTATTAGGGGATCTAGGGGTGATGAAATTAATCAAATTAATTCTCAAGCTTTAGCTGAATCTTTAAATGAATTAGATTTAGATTATGGTCTAATTGTTTCTGCTAGCAGTGATGTAGTTGACAATTTAAATACGGTAGAAGAACATGAAAAAAAAATCTTTTTGGAAACCCTAAAATCGCAGCAGATTGAGTACATTTTTGAGGAAACATTGAATGCATCATTAAAAAATGTATTGTCTATGGCGGATTTTCAGGATACTATTTTATTAATTGGTGCTCAGGGAATGGATCCTGCTTCAGATTTAATTAAGACTCAAATTAATTGACTTACGATTCTATTCAATTTAATATCCAATTAGTGTGATTCTTGATATTATTTTTAAACTATCCTACAATAACAAAATGAATAATGAATTACAAAAAATACTTATATGTTAAATAGATAATCATTTGCTATAATATATTTATATAGTATATCTATAATATTTAATTTATTATCATTTTTATCCTTAATTATCAGTTTATAGCATTATTTGATTAAAAAATTAAATCAAAAATCAATTAATAAATTGATTATAAATCTAAAAATTCTTCTATACTTGAAAAATCTTTAATTAAGCATATATCTTTAATAAAAGAATATTTAAATTTAAATAATTGAATAAATAGATAAAATTAAGAATAATTCTTAGATTATTAAATATAATTTAGAATTAATTAAATATAATTAATTATAATCTCAAATTTATATTAACACATTTTAAGGGTGAATATTGAATGTTTTTAAAAATTAGAAGGGATACATTAATAATATTATTATTGGCCTTCATGCTTATTGTATCTGGCCGTACTATGACTTATATGGCTTATGCTTCATCCACTGAAGATGCACAGGGGACACCAATAGCTGGCGTTATAATTAAAGGAAATGATATTGTTCCTTTGCTCTCCATAAAAAATAATATTGCTGCAGCGGGTTTTAGATCGGGTAGTTATATTAATGGCGATGTTCTAGTTACTACTAAGCGCCAAGTTCCTTTAAATGAGGCTATTCTAAATGCTGAGACATTTGTAAAACGAACTACTATTCCTGGAACACAAGTTTCTCCTATTGTGGCGGCTGACATAAAAGTTGATAAAAAAACTGGTATTGTCACGGTTAATGTAATTGAGGACTTTTCTACAGTCACTGTTAAAAATACGACTTCGGGGTGATTATGATGCGAAAATTAAAAATTGCCCTATTTTTTCTTACAATTATAATGCTAACTAGTACA
Source organism: Methanobacteriaceae archaeon UBA349 (assembly GCA_002509745.1). Taxonomy (GTDB): domain Archaea; phylum Methanobacteriota; class Methanobacteria; order Methanobacteriales; family Methanobacteriaceae; genus UBA349. The sequence goes on from DAWK01000078.1 coordinate 3,963, forward strand.
GTTTCTGCAACTATGAACGTTATAGTTATCACGGATCCTAGTGGAAAAGATCCTAATGGTGCTGCCGCAGGTAGTATGTCTTTTGCAGAGAACATGTTTCAATCTACTTTTATAATGTCTAAGGATCAGCAGTTTGCAGTTCTATCTGGTGGGGAAGGTAATTCCTATCAAAGACTTTTAGCTATTGTAAAGGCCATATCTTTACTTGAAAATGGTGCTACACCTTCAGAAGCTGCAGGATCTGCTAACTCATACAGTGGAATACGTGTTGTGGTGGGAGGACCTACCATTGGGGCTGCAGTAGGAGGATCTTTTGATGCATATATGGTTACTGTAGATGACAGTGGGGTTATAACAGCTTCTTTACGTTCGGGCGGGCTGGCTGTTTTACC
>DAWK01000196.1 GCA_002509745.1 Methanobacteriaceae archaeon UBA349
CAGGCCATACTAAAGAAAGTATATCGCTTGTAATTAAAGATAAAAGTATTTCTGATAATTCGCAGATGGTTTTTGTGGGAGATGCGCTTTTTGCCGGTGCAGTAGGTCGGGTTGATTTTTTTGGAAAGTCAGAAACTCCGCATATGGCCCAATTATTATACAACAGCATACAGCAAAAAATACTGCCCCTGGGAGATCAGACCATAATTTACCCATCCCATGGAGCCGGTTCAGTTTGTGGAGCAGATATTCGGGAACAAGACATAACCACCATAGGTTATGAAAAAAAGACAAATCCCCTGTTGCAGCTAAGTGAAGAAGAATTTATTCAGAGAAAAGTTGAAGAAAAACTTTATACTCCACCTTACTTTAGGCAAATGGAAATTAGCAATCAGAATGGGCCCAAAATATTGGGGAGTATCCCCTATCTAACCCCATTGAATGCACACGAAGTTAAGTCTGAGGCATCTGAAGGTGCTCAAATAGTTGATGTTAGAAAGCCAACCAGCTTTGGTGGAGGTCACATTCCAGGCAGCATTAATATTTGGAGAGAAGGTCTGGGAGCTTATGCAGGATGGTTCTTGAATTACGAAGATCCCATAATTATCATTGATGATAATGAGCAAAAAATGGATGAAATTAAACGTTATCTGATTAGATTAGGTTACGATAATATTTATGGTCATTTATCAGATGGTTTTCTATCATGGTATATGGCTGCTATGAAAGTTGAAAATTTAGATATATGGTCCGTTCACCAGTTAAAAGAAGCTCAAGATAATGGACAAGATATGTTTTTACTGGATGTAAGAAAATTAAATGATCATAAAAAGAAATATATTAAAAATTCCCACAATATATGGGTAGGAGAAGTGCCTTTAAAACTAAATGAAATTCCAAAAGACCAAGAAGTTATAATATACTGTGATTCTGGTTATAAATCAACTATTGCTGCTAGCATATTACAAAAAAATGGATATAAATCCGTTAAAAGTGTTTTAGGTAGTATGGGGGCCTGGTTAAATGCCGAATATCCGGTGGTTAAATAAAATAATCATTAAAACCCCCTATATATTATGAATTATATAAATAATTATTGAATTCATTAAAAAATTAAAAAAAATTAAAAGGTGATGTTTTGAGTTTATACAAAGTGCCCCTAATAAAAAAAAATGAGTACGATTCTATTATCAAAAATAATTTCATTAGTAGAATTGCCTTCACTGGAGAATATCCATATATCGCCCCATTTCTATATGTTTTTCAAGATAATCATCTTTATTTCTTATCTACAAAATATGGGAAAAAAATCAAGAGATTGGAGAAAAATCCTAGGGTAGCTGTGGAAATAGAAGAATATAATGATGACTTATCCAATTACCAGTTTGTAACCTTGCAAGGTCAGATTATAGAAGAACAATCACCTGAAAAACGAAAAGAAGTAAGACAGCTTTTTGCCAATCTTATTGAATCACAGGGTTTATCTAGAAATATTTTAGCTGCTTTAGGCCATTCTCCTGAGGATCCATTAGCTTGTCTCGTTCAAAAAGAGTGTTCTTATGTTTGGAAGTTAGTTAATGTTCAATCAATTATTGGTATAAAAAAAGCAGAATCATAAATATCAATAGAATATCAATACATTCCGGATTAACAAAACAACAATAAATTTAATATTTAAAATTTTTAAGAGTATTAAATAAATTAGATTTAAAATCAAACAAAAAATAAAGTTGGGTTCGCTTGAAGGAGGCCGTTCACCAAACATTGCCAAAAATTGGGGGGATATGGTTAATTTGGATTCCTAAATCCTCCAACAAAGCTCATGGTACCCTAGTTCATCTCTTATAATCACAAATGTATAACATCTTTGTCAGGTTAATGTGATAATTTTCACCAAAAGTTCAATACATACATTTCCAGTGAAAAAATAAATTTCCAAATTGAGGATAAAATCAATATTATTCATTTAAAATCAAATATTAGTTTATTTAAAACTCAATAATAATTTAAAGTCTATAAATGAGATTATTAATAATATTTAAAGCATATTTAATTATAATTCTATAATTAAACTAATTAAATAAATTTAAAACATTTATTAACTAATTAATGAATAAAAAAATTAGTATAACCTTATATTAATTTAAACACATACATATATGCTAGTTTTTATTGATTTAAATTATTAATATCAACATGAAAAGCAGATAAGCATCATTACTTCCAATCTTTAATGTGAGCATATTCACTAAAATTCATTATCTTAGTAATTGCTTGTAAAATTATTAAATAAATCTTAATACATTCCTAGTACAGATATTAAACTAATTGATTTAATAATTCATTAATTTTATTATTTTAATTCCGTGGAAAAGTAGTATAAAAGTTATTTTTAAATGGATTCTATAAATTTCTGGTTTGAGGGTGGTAAAGTGGAAAATAAGCACCGTAAAGAAACGGATAGTTTAGGAGAAGTTCATATCCCGAAAAATAAGCTGTGGGGTGCTCAAACACAGCGTTCTTTAAAATATTTCAACATAGGAGAAGACCTAATTCCTCGTGAAATGATAGAATCATATGTAATTTTAAAAAAAGCAGCAGCAGTTGTAAATTACAATGAAAAAAAACTTAATAATGAGCAAAAAGATTTGATAATTCAAGTCTGTGATGAATTATTAAATGGAGAACATCAAAATCAGTTTCCACTCCATGTGTGGATGACGGGAAGTGGAACTCATTTCAATATGAATATTAATGAAGTAATCTCCAATCGATGCTCTCAGCTAACTGGAAAACCTTTAGGAAGTAAAATACCAGTTCATCCTAATGACCATGTAAACATGTCCCAATCCTCAAATGACACATTCCCTACAGCCATGAACATATCAACTGCTAAGGGTATAAAAGAGAGACTTATTCCTTCAATAATACAATTAAGAGATGCTTTAGGTAAGAAATCAGGAGAATGGAAAGACATTATTAAAATTGG
>DAWK01000195.1 GCA_002509745.1 Methanobacteriaceae archaeon UBA349
ACCTTCTTAAAAGCTTTTTCTACACGATTTATAATGTCCTCGAAATCAAGCCTTTTATCTTCAATTTTAGGCATATCCAGTTCCACTACTACATTCATTTCAGCATAGTTAACGTGGAAGTCCTGGACAATGTCATTCATAGTACTTTTACCAATCTGATTGGCAATAGTCCTTACGAATTCTTCATCACCTCTGAATTCTTCTTCAAAGTATATGGCCATGGTTGGAGTGGATATCTTCTTTCTAGCATCCACAATTTCAATGAGTCTGGGAAGACCCAGGGTAACGTTAAGTTCTGCTACCCCTGCATAGTGAAAAGTACGCATGGTCATCTGAGTACCTGGCTCCCCAACAGATTGGGCAGCAACAGTTCCTACAGCTTCACCATCTTCCACTTTGGCACGGTCATAAGATTTTTTAACTTTTTTAACTAATTCATCAAGTTCTTTATCATCAAGGTCACGTTTTTCTACAGTTTCAGCTATTTCATATATTAACTGTTCTGTAAAAATTTTCTGAGCCCTTTTCTTTTTAACGACTTTTGTAACCTTTTCTATTGTTTCCTGCACAAAATCACCTAAACCCGAAATGTTAAAGATAATTTAATTATCATTATTTATCAATTAATTTTTTCAAATTAATTAAATTTAATATCTTAATTAAATTAATTCCAGATCACTTAACTATCACTTACCTGATTTTATCCTCATTTCGTCTACGAGTTTGTCCAGGTCAACTACTTTACCATAGTCACTCTTGGCTGGATCTACTCCATCTTCTCCATAAAGGGTCTGGATAACAACGCCCCGGTTGTCAGTAACCTTACCTTCTGCATTTACACTCAAATCCTGCAGAGCATTAACCAGTCTTCTTTGCATGTAACCACTCTGAGCAGTACGTATAGCTGTATCTACCAGACCTTCTCTTCCTCCCATTGCGTGGAAAAAGAATTCTATAGGATCCAGACCTTCTTTGTAACTGGAGTGCACAAATCCTCGTGCTTTTGCTCCTAGTTCACGTTTTTGGAAGTGAGGTAGTGTTCTTTCACTGTAACCCCTGTCGATTCGGCCACCCCGAACTGACTGTTGTCCTACACAAGCAGTAATCTGAGTAAGGTTCAGCATGGAACCTCTTGCACCAGTTAAGGCCATTATTACTGCGTTGTTTTCGTTAATGTCAAAGTAACTTTCTGCAATTTCCCCTGACTTGTCCCGGGCTTCCCCTAGAACCTGCATGATTTTCATTTCCAGAGTCTCTTCCAGGCTTCTACCAGGTAATGGTTCCAGTTCGTTGTTATCATAAGCAGCTACCAGTTTATCTACTCTCTCTTCAGCTTCATACAGATAAGCTTCGATATCTTCTTTAGCTTCTTGAGGAATTTCTTCGTCATTGGTACTGGTGGTGAATCCTGCTTTCATAATACCTGAAACTGCCAGTTTGGTAGATGCATCCAGGAATTCCCTGGCGCTATCAGTTCCGTATTCTTTCACAATGTGATCCAGGATTTTTCCAGAGAAAGCACCATAGGCTTTTTCATCTATAACTCCACTTAATAGTTGACCTTCTTCGATAACTACGTAAGCATCGTTTTTACAAGATCTTTCGGTACACTCGTCACATTTTCTGCAGATTTCTGCTCGGTAAACCATGTTCATGTCCTTAGGCAGCACTTTACTGAAAATTTGTTTTCCAGTCCAGGTTTCACCAGTTCTATCAGGTATAGGTAACTTTGCGTTCCTTAAAACCTGGAATACTTGATCTTCATTGAATATGGCGCTTTTCCGGGTTAACAGATATGCTCCTGAAATGTGATCGTGTATTCCTCCAATAATAGGTCCTCCGAACCTTGGGGAGAGAATGTGTTCCTGTACTCTCATGAGTGACTTGGCTTCGGCACGTGATTCTTCAGTTTGGAAGACGTGCATGTTCATTTCGTCCCCATCAAAATCAGCATTGTATGGTGGACATACACAGAGATTTAATCGGAATGTTTTATATGGTAAAACCCGTACTTCGTGGGCCATCATGGACATTCTGTGAAGGGAAGGTTGTCTGTTGAAGAGAACCACATCTCCATCTTTCAAATGCCTCTCTACCACATATCCCAGTTCACCTTTTTCCAGATAATTCTTTTCCAGATTTTCAGCTACAGTTTCTTTTATTTCGTCATAAATTCTAATTTTCCGACCGTCAGGCCTTATGACATAATTTGCTCCAGGGTGTACCTCAGAACCATTCATAATGTATCCTTTAAGTTCTTCCAGGTTCCATTCAGTTACTTTTATTGGTACCGTAACTTCAGTGGCTATTATTTCTGGAACTCCTACTTCATTGATACTGATGTTTGGATCTGGTGAGATAACGGTACGCGCAGAGAAATTTACACGTTTACCAGAAAGGTTGCTTCTGAAACGACCTTCTTTTCCTTTTAATCTCTGAGCAAGAGTTTTCAATGGTCTACCGGATCTGTGTCTGGCTGGTGGCACTCCTGATGCTTCATTATCAAAGTAGGTGGTTACGTGGTACTGTAAAAGTTCCCATAAATCCTCTACAATAAGTTGTGGAGCACCAGCTTCCATATTTTCTTTTAAACGTTGGTTAATACGGAGAATATCAACTAATTTGTGAGTTAAATCATCTTCTGAACGTTCACCAGTTTCTAGAGTGATGGAAGGTCTTACTGTAACTGGAGGAACTGGTAAAACTGTTAGAATCATCCATTCAGGTCTGGCTACTTGAGTACCATCCTTGGCCTTCTCAGCATTTACTCCTAAAATCACAGCATCAGAATCAGTTATTATTTCCAACCGTTCCCTTACTTCACTAGGAGTAAGTTTATAGTTACCTTCTACAATGGAAACTGGTTTATCAATTTTAACGTCTTCCTGCTCTTCTTCACAGTGAGGACATTTATCCCTTCGAGCGACAGTATAAACATCTTTAATTATTTTGGTTAAACTTTCCTCGTTTTTGATTAGTGTCTTGAATTTGTTCTGATAATCAAATATTTCACTATCAGTTAATAAAATCCGTCCGCAAGTGTTACAAGTGGATCTCAATATTTTATGAATAGTATCTGCGAATCCTACGTGAATTACAGGTCTGGCTAGATTTATATTTCCAAAGTGACCCTGACATTCTCCACCTTTAGTACCACAGGTTCTACATTTTAAACTGGGATCTATAACTCCTAAACGTGGATCCATTAGCCCATTTTCAATAGGGTATCCATCTTCGTCATAGGTGTCTGGTGTTACGATTTTTGTAACAGACATACTTCTTATGTCGTCTGGAGACATTAATCCGAAGTTGATTTGGGAAATCTTCTTTAAAATTCCGGTCAAAGTTTTCTCTCCTTTAATTTGCTATTATTAATCCCTTATTTTTTACCTTATTTTTTTTTAAATTTCAATTAGTGTAATTATCCATAAATTGAAAACATAAATTGAAAAAATATTAAGGATGTTTGATTAGGCTTTATCCTCTAGAACCAGTTTAGGGAATATAGTTAGGCTCTTTAGTTCGTCTAATAAAAGTTTGAATGCATATGAAATCTCTACTGGGAACGATTCTGATTCCCCACAGATTGGGCAGTATGTTTTATCCCGGACTTTATCATAAACAGATACCATACCGCATTCTCCACATACAATAGCTTCGTACTTATCTGATTCATCTAATAATCGTTCTTTAAGAGCTAAAGCTGCTCCATGAGCAATTAAGCAATCTCTTTCCATTTCTCCAAACCTTAGACCACCTTCTCTGGCCCTACCTTCTGTAGGTTGGCGGGTAAGTACTTGTACAGGTCCTCTGGATCTGGCATAGACTTTATCAGCGGTCATGTGGTGCAGTTTTTGGTAGTAAGCAACTCCAACGAATATCTCTGCTTCTATTTTTTCACCAGTAATTCCATTGTATAATGCTTCTACACCTGCAGTTTCATATCCATTTGATTTAAGAGCAGTTTTAATGTCAACTTCCTGCTCGCCAGTGAATGGTGTTCCGTCAATTCTTCTTCCTTCCATACATCCAGCTTTTCCACCTAACATTTCCAGCACCTGTCCAATGGACATCCTTGATGGAATAGCGTGAGGATTAACTACTAAATCCGGTACAATACCATTTTCAGTGAAAGGCATGTTTTCTTGAGAAACTATGAGTCCTACAACCCCTTTTTGCCCGTGCCGTGAAGCGAATTTATCTCCAAATTCAGGTTGTCTCTGGTCACGAACTCTTATTTTTGCTAATCTACTTCCTTCAACAGTTTCAGTTAGTAAAACTGCATCTACAGTTCCTTTTTCTCCGTGCCTTACCGTAACTGAAGTTTCCCTTCTTCTCTCTGCCACGGTTCCAAATTCATCTATTTCTTCTAAAAACCTTGGAGGAGATGTTTTACCTATCAATACATCTCCGGAAGAAACAACAGATTCCGGATTCACTATCCCGTCATCATCCAGGTGACGGTAAGCTTCTTCAGATCGATATCCTCTAACTCCTTTTTCAGGTATTTCGAAATTGTCTTCTTGTCCTCCAGGATATCTTCTCTCAGATGCTTCATAAGATCTGAAAAATGATGATCTGGAAAGTCCACGTTCAATAGAAGCTTTATTTATAACTAAAGCATCCTCCATGTTGTAACCTTCATAAGACATAACTGCTACCACAAAGTTCTGCCCAGATGGACGTTTGTCGTATCCTGTAGCATCAATGATTCTGGTTTTAACAATAGGTGTTTGTGGATGGTGTAAAAGGTGAGCTCTGGTATCAGTACGCATTCCATAGTTAGAAACGTATAGGCCCAGTGCCTGTTTAGTCATTCCTGCTTCCATAGTGTTCCTTGGTGAGGAGTTGTGGTTAGCAAAAGGAATAATCCCCGCACAAATACCTAACATGGTAGATGGATCTATTTCTAGATGGGTGTGATATTCATTTAACTCGGCCAGTGACATGGCAATATAGGAGTTTTCTTCTTCCTCAGCATCGAGGTATTCGATAAACCCATCTTTCACTAAATCGTTCCATTTAATGTCACCCGTTCTCATTCCGGCGACTTGTTCTTCCTGAAGTAATGGTGCTGCGTCTTTAACAATGATTAAAGGTCTTCTAGCACGACCAGGGTCATTAAAAATGTAAATTTCATCAGTTTCAGTATAATATGTAATATTCATCTCATCAGAGATCTCTCCAGTTCTTCGTTTTGCCCTCATTTCATCTACGAAGTTGTTTGGATCTTCACAGGCCCCGATGAGTTTCCCGTTTATGTAAATTTTAGCTTTTCTCACGAAATTGCCTCCCGATTAAAAATCAAAGAATTGTAATAAAAAATGGTTTACTCCAGTATACCCATCTTTTTGATGATATTTTCAATTTCTGCAGGATCTGAGCCTTCAGATATTTTAGCCATAAGGGCCAGGTTTTTCACCAGACCACAATTTGGACCTTCTGGGGTTTCATTGGGACAGATTTTACCGAATTGAGTTGGGTGCAAATCCCTTGCTTCAAAGTGAGGTTGACTTCTACTTAATGGAGAAACAACCCTTCTCATGTGAGACAAAGTACCCATGTAACTGGTTCTATCCAGAAGCTGGCTTACACCTGCTCGTCCACCTACCCAGTTTCCAGTGGCTATGGCGTGTTTAATGTTCTCGGTTAGCACATCAGAACGCACAGCTTGTTTTACAGAGGGTTCTTTACCTCTAGCTAAACTTCGCTCTAGCTGATAACTCATATCTCTGGTTAAACTGGTGAATGCAACACGGAATAAATCTTCCATTAAATCTCCAGATACTCGCAGTCTTTTGTTAGTGTAATGGTCCTTATCATGCGGTTCACGTGTTTCAGAAATAACTTGAAGTAACATTTCGGTCATTTCAGCCAGGTACGTGGCTTTTTCAGCACGCGTTTCTGATTCTACACCCATGTGTGGTAATAGATATCTATCAATGACGTCTTCTGCTCTTCTAATACGGTATTCTTCAGTCATACCTTTAGCGACACGATTTCCGATGTATTTGATGGCACTGGTTTGTAAGTATTGCCTTCTCTCTTCTTGAGAGAGCTCTTCCATTTCGCTTGGCTCTAACTTAAGACCCTGATCAGAAACTTGTATATCGTCGGCTATAATCATTTGATAATTGAAATCATCAGAAATATGGGTGATAATTTCTTCATCAGTAGATAATCCTAATGCTCGCAGTAAAACAACAAGTGGTATTTCTCCTGGAACGTAAGGGAATGAAATTCTTAAGAAAACTCCAGTTTTTCGCGGTTTTCTGTATTCTAAAGAAATTCTTGCTCTGAAACCACTCTTTATTGATGTAACAATGGCCCTAGCACGTCTATCTTCAACTTCACCGATTCTTTCTAGAATAATTTTATTAGGAGCGATTTCTTCCATGGTAACTATGGCCCTTTCAGAACCATTTACTATGAAATAACCACCAGGATCTTGAGGATCCTCTCCTTTGACCACTAATTCTTCTTTATTTAAACCATTCAAATGACATATGTCTGATTTAAGCATTAGAGGTAATTCCCCAATGTAAACTTTTTCAAAATCTGGTTCGCTTTCATCTTTTTTCAAAAGACGCATTTCCAGATACATATGTGCAGAATAAGTTAAGTTTCGAAGCCTAGCTTCTGTTGGAAATATAAGGCTCTTGGAACCATCAGCCTCTTTAGTAAAGGGCTTTTTAATTTCAAGTTGTCCTGTTTCGACGGAATATTCTCCTTGTTCTAACTCAATAGGTTCAGTTATGTCAATTATGTCCTGTATTCGATGATTTACAAAGTCGTTATAGGATTTAACGTGGTGATCTACCAGGTTGTGTTCATCAAAAAATGCGTCTACCAATCCCCATGCACTCTTTTTCATGGACTTCCTCCAAAAAATAAATACTACAAAATTTTTAGCTAAAATATTAGTTTTAATAAATACTAGTTTACTTTCAGTTTTAATACTCATTTATTCAAACTATTAATCATAAATTCAATTTAAGCAAATACGATTTTTATATAATATTTGTTGAAATGTTTTAGATTATGAGTTTGATTTTTTGAGTTATTAGAGTAAAAAAATGTTAAATAAGAATTAATTAAATTGAACCACTCGATTAATCATGCACCCGCCTATAAGTAACAAATTTTCCTGCTGTGGCGCTTTTACGAGTTATTTCAAGTATGTCTCCTTCTTTAGCCCCAATAGATTTGACCACAGGGTCATCAGTTTTTATTTTAGGGAGCTGTTCAGGATGTGCTTCAATTTTTTTAAGTACTTTAGAAACTTCAGATTCAGACAAAATAACATGATCGGGAACTAGTTCGTGCTTTAAGATATCTTTCTTCACAATATATCCTCCAGTTAAAATAATCCCAATAAAAAATCAGAAAACGGGCCCGACGGGAATTGAACCCGCGGCCACTTGGTTAAAAGCCAAGCGCTCTGCCAGACTGAGCTACGGGCCCTAATGGAACGCCCTGGCCGGGAATTGAACCCGAGTCGCGGGCTCGACAGGCCCGCATGATAGCCCCTACACCACCAGGGCAGGTTTCCAGAATTAGAGCAATTTTAAGTATTTGGTTACCTGCTTATATACTTTTCTAATAAAGCTAGTATTCGTACTATATGTTCATACTAATTCTACAGCGCTGATTAATTAGGGATGTTAAGATATAGATATATCTTTGATTATTTTTATAGTATATAAATAGTACGGTTGATTTTGTTCTCAAAAATTATTATATCAATTAGATTAGAATTAGATGGCATTTATTAATATTCATCTATGGATCTTATCTTAATTAAATTCTAATTTATAAAGCATTATATATAATAGTATCTATTATATCGACCGCTTTCGAGATCAAAAGTCCCGCCTGCCGGACTTGAACCAGCAACCCTCGGATCTACAGTCCGATGCTCTGCCGAATTGAGCTAAGGCGGGTGATTGATTATTATATGTTAAGTTTTTCATGCAATTAATTAATACATGAAAATAATCTATGAATTTTAAGAATGGGACCACCCGGATTTGAACCGGAGTCTCAGGCTCCCAAAGCCCAAAGGATCGACCAAGCTACCCTATGGTCCCCATTGCTTTAATTAAGTTATATAAATACTAATTTTATTTCTCGTACTTAGAGCCCCGGACGGGAATTGAACCCGCGACCACGAGATTACAAGTCTCGCGCTCCACCAGACTGAGCTACCGAGGCATTTTGATTTTAGGAAGTATTTACTTAAATACTTTGTGGTTATTTATTTTCCACATTGCCTTAAACGGTATCTTTTTAAGATAAAGACCTTTATTTATATTAAATATTTTTCTTTGATTCATTTTTAATCTAATATTTAATATTTAACGAGGTAACAAATCAGTTAGATGTTATTGCTTTTATAGTTTGCTATTTGGAGATTATTATTAATTATATTTGTATTTATATTTATTATTAAATTTCATGCTTTTAAAAAAGGTTTAAATCTTAAATTAAGCATTTATAATCTTCTAATATTGATATGTAGTAAAAATTATGGTTTTAAAAAATAATTATTGCCTTTCAAATAATCATCCTTTTAATAATCATTATAATTAATTATGGCAGCTTATTTTTTAACGGCCACTTCTTCTAAAACTTTTACTACTGGAAGTTCTTCACCTGCCAGAAGACTTATACTGGCCCCACCACCACTACTAATGTGGTCAATTTCACCTCCAAAGCCCATTTGAACTGCAGCTGCTGCTAGATGACCTCCTCCAATAATAGAGAATCCATCTGAAGAAGCTATGGCGTTGAGTATGTCATCGGTCCCAATACTGAATTCTTGATTTTCAAAAACTCCTGCAGGACCATTGGCAAATATGGTTTTGGCCTGACGTATTTTTTGGGCATATAATTTGATAGTTTCTGTCCCAATGTCATATATTGGAAGATCCGGAATCTCATTAACCGGAACATCCATCCTTTTATTATCTTTACAAATTGCCACATCTATGGGTATTGAGATTTTATCCTTAAATTTATCTATTAACCTCTCAGCAACCTTTAAAAAATCAAAATATCCCTTTTTCTCAATAAATTCTTTATTACATCTACCAATTTTTACTTTAGATGCTAGAAGGAATATATTGGCTACTAATCCAGTAGTGAGAATAAAATCAGCACTTCCATTTTCCAGTACATTTTCTATTACCATAATGGAATCATCGACTTTTACTCCACCTAAAACATACACGCAAGGTCTCTGGACATTATCTAATGCACCATAAAGAATTCTAAGTTCTTTTTCCATCAATCTTCCTGCCGCGGATGGTAATTCGAAGGCAAAACCGACTAATGAAGGCTGTGATCGATGAGCAGTTGCAAAAGCATCGTTAATAAAGTAATCGGCAATGGAAGAAAGTTTTTTCACCATATGGGTGTCTGCTTGCAGATGAGCTTCTCTTTTTAAAACTTCTTCTGAGTAAAAGCGGACATTTTCAAGGAGTAAAACGTCACCTGGCTCAAGTCGGGCAATTGTTTCCATGGCCGCACACCCAAATATATCTTCTACATAAATCACAGGCCGACCGAGTATTTTGGATAAAACATGTGCATGTTGTTCTAAGGTGGTAAAATCCTTTTTACCTGGACGACTTTGATGAGCTAAAAGGATAGTTTTAGCTCCTTTATCAGATAGTTCGAGTATAGTTTCTGCATGAAGTTTCATTCGTGTGTCATCTAAGATAATTCCAGTATTAGGGTCCACAGGGGAATTTATATCTACTCGGACTAGAACTGTCTTGTTGTTAAACTGAAAATCATCTATGGTATTGAATTTGAGTGACATTCATATTCTCCTTAAGCTGCCGAACTCAGTAGCTATTAATAAAATATTAAAAACATAAAATTATTAAATATTAGGAATTAATAATGAAATTCTTAATGATATTTAATTAATTTAAATTTTACTTACCAAATCTAGAAGTGCTTTTTCAGGACTTTTAGCTAGAATAATGCCAGATGCTAATAAAACACCTTCTGATCCTAGATCTAGAGCAGCTTTCATGTCATCGCCGGTGGAAATACCAGCACCACAAAGAATCTTCACAGAAGGATTTATCTTTTGTACTGCAGCAACTGTACCGGTGACAACTTCAGGTTCGGCCTGTGAAACAGGTATTCCGGATCCTATAAGTTCTGGTGGCTCTACAGCAATAAAATTAGGTCCTAATGAAGCTGCTGCTGCACTGGTTTCAATATTATTAGTACAAACCACGCTGACCATTTCCGCTTGGGAAGATCTTTTAACAATTTCACCAATGTCTGCTAAATTCATTCTCTTTTCAGAGTGATTTATCAAAGTACCTACTGCTCCGGCTTCTTGAGCACATTCCATGAGAACGCTTCCAGTATGGCCGCCGGCAGTAATTGGATCAATATGTTGTGCTAGTACGGGAATATCAACTTCTTTTGATAGATTATAAAGATCTATATGTTGGGGAGCCACTGCAATATTTACTCCTGTTTCTTTTGCTACTTTTTCACATGCTTTAGCTAATTCTAAAGCGTTTTTTCCTGTCGATTCCAGGTATGTTTTGAAATTCAATATTACAATGGGAGTTTTTGAAATTAGCTTCATTAGAATCCTCCAAATGAGTAAATACAATAAAAAATTATTTTATATTAATAATTTGGAGTTAATATATTATAAAAATATTTGGGTTAAGTAGCATATTTATTTTAATCTACTAAAATACTTCAAATACTAAAAAAACGCTAAATTAAGAGAATATGAATCACTTCAATATTTATTATAATTCATTATTAATTCCTAACTAATTCTCAAAATACTCTTGGAATTTTAGTTATTAATTGTAAAAAATTTAGATAAACAATAGATTCTAATTGATTATTAAATTATTTTTTAATAATTTAGATCAAATTAAAAATAAAAAATTCTAAAAAATAAAATAAAAGTAAACCTATTTACCATTATAGGTTACTATGACCTTGCTTGCTTTTGCACAAGTAGATGTGTAAGGTTTACTTCCATATTTTTTGGTCACCAGTGAAGGTTCAAAGGTGATCCATTTTCCATCAATTTTTACTTGTGTCCAGCGGTGTCTGGATGATGCTGATGTTGCACCTTGCACCACTCGGACGGTGTATCCATTTTTTTTGAGTATCTTTGCAGTCCAATCTGAGAGTCCCCAGCAGTCTCCGTATCCGGTTTTATTAACACCTGCAGCAGTATGAGCTGCTCCGGATCTGTGATTTAAGTGTTTGTTAATGTATTTTCGCAAAGTGCTTAATCCAGCTTTTCCTTGCAAATGAGTTAATTGTGCATTCTCTGCTGCCGTAGCTTTAGTAATACTAGCAGCGCTTACTTGTGAAACTGTTCCATCGATTTTTAAAGTAGTTTTAGAGTTTTGGATGTCTCCTAATAAAGCCCCTTGTGAAAAGGGCAAAATGCTCACTACCATGCATAATGCAATTAGTAGCGAATATCGCGAATGTCGCTTAATTGTACCGCCTCCATGTCTAAAAGCCTCAAATGGCTATAAATTAGACTTTGGTAACAACACTATTATTCATATTATAATGCTATATAAATGTTTCTTTGTCAAAATGGACAAAAAAGCTTATATAGGGTCCTTTTTTAGATTTAGAGCACTTAATGGACTTTGTTAAAAGTCTTTAAATCTCTTTTTATAATGTTTCTTATCTTAGAAGAGCCTTTATAAATTAGTATGGCTTTTAAAATCGCCTTAAATGCGCCTTTTAATTTTTACAAACAATAAATTTCTTAATAAAGTTCTAATTAATTAAAAAATCTTTTGTTTGCTTTTAAATACAAGAAAATTGCCATAATCTCTTTAAAAATTATTTGTTTTAAATTGATTAAACTTTTTTAACATAGATCTGTTAAAAAATTAATAAATGGTTCAATATTACTTAAAATTTCTTAAAAATAGTAAATAATTATTAAAATTAATTTAAAATTTATATGGATTGCTAAAAATAAAAAAGAGTAAACATTAAATGTTGTAAGTTTTTATAACTGAACTTACTTTTCCGCAAGTGGCGGTGTAATGTTTACTTCCATATTTTTTGGTCACCAGTGATGGCTCAAATGTAGTCCATTTCCCATCTACTTTTACCTGTGTCCAGCGGTGTCTGGATGATGCTGATGTTGCACCTTGCACCACTTTAACTTGATATCCGTTTTTAGATAGCTTTTTTGAAGTCCAATCTGAGAGTCCCCAGCAGTCTCCGTATCCAGTTTTTTCAACACCTGCTGCGGTGTGTGCTGCTCCGGATCTGTGGTTTAAGTGTTTGTTAATGTATTTAGAAAGTTTGTTTAATCCAGCTGTTCCCTGTAAATGATTAAGTTCTTCTTTTTCTTTTTCTGTTGCTGGACTAATGGGACTAGTACTCTTGCTTTTTTTGTAATAGTGGTTTTTAGAGTATTTCTTGTAATACTTGGACTTTTTATATTTGTAGTACTTTTTTTGGGAATAACTTTTGTATTTCTTTTTGTAAGCAGCGCTTACTTCGGAAACACTGTTATCCACCTTTAAAGTTGTTTTTGAGTTTTGTGTATCTCCTACAATGGCACCTTGTGAAAAGGGCAAAAAGCTCACTACTATGCATAATGCAATCAGTAGGGCATATATTGAATGTCGCTTAATTGTACCGCCTCCACGTCTAAATGCTAATAATGGCTTTTAGACTTTTGGTAACAATAGGTATTATTCACATTAGAAGACTATATAAATGTTTTGTTGAAAGATAGGACAACAAAGCTTATATATGGTTTATTTTTTCATTTAAAGCAATTAAATCAAATATTGGCCATCATCAGTTAAATTCTAAATTAAAGGCGTTATTTCGCTGAAAAAAGCATTATTTTGGGATATTTATGGCTAAAATTTTATTAAATAGATTTTTATTATTAGAGTTATCTAAATATAATTCTAAGCCTATTTAATAACAAAAATAGTCATAATATGTCTTTAAATTTTGAATAATTTAGTTTTAGGCCACTATTTTCAGAAATTTATTCAGTTTAATAATATTTTTTTAACTATTATTGTTTGGAAAAATAGATTTGAAATTATAAATTGGCTAATTAATATTTCTTATATCCAATGATGAGATTTGATGATTTTCTGTAAAAACAAGATCAAAATAAAATATAATATTTAATATAATTATTTAATGTGATTGGTTTATGCGATGGGTATTGATTATCTGGTTAAGATATATAATTTTTAGAGTCTCAAGTTATAATTCGATAGAAAGCTTTTCTCTATTCAAAGTGTTTTATCCAGCTTATGTTTTAACAACACACTTTTCCAAGCAAAAAGTATCGTTTACAAATACTATTTTTTGTTTCTGAATGACTCAATGAAATTAAAGTATATCGCCTAGTATTCATAATATCAAAAAAAAAAGAAAATTAAAAATTTTATATTAAACATATAAAGTATTAAAATTGAAGCTGATAATCTTATTATTTACAGCTATTAATTGAATGGTAGATAAATTATATTATGTAATGATTAAAGATAAATTAAACTAAATATTTTTTAATTAGTTTAATAATTTCATAACTAATTAAATTTCATTAAATTTTAATTAGCTATTACCTATTTATAAACTTAATTTATCACATAATTCAATTTTAAGTAAGGATATAAAATGATATTAACAACTGAACAACGGCAAAAGCTTGAGAAAATGGGTTATCGTTTTGCAGGCGAGAATTACCATGCCGCCGCAAAAATATGTCACTGGACCAAAAAAAGCATTCTTGATGAGGGAGTATGCTATAAAGAAAAATTTTATGGGATTGAAAGCCATAGGTGTCTTCAAATGTCCCCTAGTATTCCTTTTTGCCAACAAAAATGTTTTTTCTGCTGGAGAGACCTTTCCAGCACGGATATTAAATGGGAGGGGCCTTATGATGAACCAAAAGAAATAATTGAAGATTGTATTCAGGCCCAAAAAAAGTTGTTATGTGGCTTTTTTGGGAATGAAAAAGCCAATAAAAAGAAGGCCCTGGAATCTGGTGATCCTAAAAATGCAGCTATTTCTCTGGCAGGAGAACCTATGCTTTATCCAGAAATTGGAGAGTTAATCTCTGAATTTAATCGCCGGGACTTCACCACATTCTTGGTCAGTAATGGATTAACACCATCAAAATTAAAAGAACTTCCTCAAGATCCAACTCAACTTTATATTTCGCTGGATGCACCTGAAAAGGATACTTATCAAAAACTTTGTCGGCCACAAATTGAAGGTGCCTGGGAAAAGTTAAATGATTCTCTAGAATTACTTCCCAATTTTGACTGCCGTAAGGTTCTTAGAATAACTGCGGTTAGGGAAAAGAATATGATTGATCCGCAAGGATATGCGGATTTAATCAAAAAAGCCCAGCCTGATTTTGTAGAAGTTAAAGCATACATGTTTGTAGGATATTCTCGTCAAAGAATGGCCTTAGATAATATGCCTATGTTTTCAGAAGTAAAAGATTTTGCTAAGGCTATTGGGGATTTATGTGGCATGAAAATTGTAAATGAATCTACAGAAAGCAGAGTTGTCCTATTAGGTTAATCATCGTTGGATTATTCTAATGGAGAACTATTTTAATACCATTAAATTCTATTTTTTTTAATATTTTAATTCTGATTTGTGAAAAACATATTTTGCATTGTTTTTGGCCATAGCAATACTTATTACTATAAAAAAGTATTTAATACAGTCTGTTCAATTATAGTAAAGAGGTGATGCTATGAAGAAGTATATGGCAGGTTTTCTTTTAGTTTTAGTACTTATTGCTCCCATATATG
>DAWK01000178.1 GCA_002509745.1 Methanobacteriaceae archaeon UBA349
TTGAAGTCTGAGATTTTTAGATTGAGGAGATCATTATGGAAAATTTATAGTATTCCTCCAAAAGAATAATATTTAAAGAAAATAATAGAATTAAATAGATAAATATGGAAACTCGAAATTCACTGGCTAAATTGGATGAAGAAACTAAGGATAATATATCCAAAGTTCTATGGATGCATGAATTTAATGCTGAAGAAATTCCAGACGAGATTATTGAAAGATTGGAAAGCGAAAAAAACAGCAATGAAAGTTTTGGAGAGAGAATGCAGTATCTTTTGAGGGAAAAGCTAAAAAATCCTGATTCATTCACTCCAAAGTACAAAAAGGTTTACGAAACCTTAATTGAGCATTCAAAATCACTCACACCACATCAAACATATGCAATGACATTCTTTTTAGGAATGGATAGTTCTAAAGGTTATAAATCTATACCTGGAAAGGCGGATTTTAAAATTCCACAGGATGATGCCCCTCAATGGGATTACCAATTGGGCTGGCATTTTATTGTTGGAACCTGTATTGGAGAGAATGGAAAAGAATATGGTGTTCAATTCATGTTTTGGCAATATGCACTGCTACCTCCAGAAATAGCTAAGCATTTTGGACTTTCTGACATTGAAAATCAGTTCATTGAATTGCACCTTGCTGTGAGTGAGGCTGGAGGAAAGCATCATCGCTCTAAACCTTTAGCCATTGCAGGTACAACTGGATTAATAGATTTTTCAAACAATCCATTTGATTATACCCTGGGAAAGAATAAAATAAAGTCTTTAAGTGAAGATAGCACCTTTCCCTTACAAATTAAAGGTTGGGGAGTAGATTTAAATCCTGATTCCGGGTCAGAAATTGAAGTGGATATTACACTTACACAAACCAAAGAATATTTAATTCAGGGCAAAGATGGATGCGATCCTTGCTGTGGCGGAGTTGGAACGCTATATTATTCTGTACCAAACCTTAGAGTCGATCCAGATCAAAGTATTTTAAGAATTAATGATGAAGAAGTTTCCTTAAAAAGCGGTAAATTCTGGTACGACCATCAGTGGTGCAATGGAATGCTTCCAGCAGGTAACCCTCGAGTAAAGGTTTTAAGAGCGGCTAATAATATGAATAAAAAGGCTGCTGGAGGATGGGACTGGTTCATGGCCCAATTTAATGGAGATAGGGAATTAACAATGGCCTCCATACATTCACATGAAATGTTGCAGTTTCTTAATCAGACAGGGGCCAATCCTCCAGGAACAATGGATGCTGATGTTTCAGGGAAATATGTGGATGAGGAAAGCAACTCTAAAAAAGTTAAAGGAACCTTAAAGATTACTAAATGGATAAGAAGCGAAAAATCACAGGACCCCGATTTATACCCCGTTACTAACGTGTGGTATCCGCAAGAATGGAAATTTAGCTTTGATGAAGATGTTCCAGAAGATATCCGGAATTTTACCATGATTCCAATCGTAAACGTTGGTCAATCAGGATTTTTTGCAAATGGACTACATTATTCAGAAGGTGCTGTATACTTAAAAGATCCCGAAGGAAATTCCCTTGGTCGAGGTTTTGCAGAATCAACTGGCTATGCTGACCCAATACTAAATAGACTCAGATTAGCTGGGCTTCCAGCAACAGTGGAAATGCGTGATAAACTTGAGATACCTGAACCTTCCTCGTTGTTAAAACTAATTAGCTTTTTATATATTTTATGGCCTTCAAATAGATCTAAACTAAAAAAATTACTTTCCAATTGTGTGGATACATTGTAAAATCATTTTTCACATGAAAATAGTATGAAGTAGTCAATGTTATCACAATAAGCTTGTAAACTTTAGAAGAGACAAAACATTTACCATATAATCCGCTTAATGCTATTACAAAGAAAAACAGCACCAATTAACCATACTAAATTATACATAAAAACTAAAATTTTTAATCTTATTTTTTAAGATAAAAATTTCAATCAAATTAATATTTAATTCAAAAATTCCCCTATGCTCCTTCAATGGATTCCATTAGGGCATAAAAATACTTTGATTCGTTAGTTTTATATAATTGGTACCATGCTTCCAGTGTTTCAGTCTTCATTAGATTTGTTCTTTTTAATACTTCATATGAAAACTCTAAGGGGGCAAGACCACTGGCTGTTATTAAGTTGTCGTCTGTAACTGCTGCTTGATTTAAATAGAAATTTTCTCCGGTGTATTCAGGACAAAACATCTTTAAAACTTCTATGTCATTGCTGGCATGTTTTCTATTGTTTAATATTCCTTTATTGGCAAGGGCTATTGTGGCTCCACAAACTGCGGCAATGATTACTTTTTCATTTATAATACTGGAAACGATATCTATTATTTTTTTATTTTCCTCTTCTGTCCAGGTGTCTGCTCCGGGTAAAATAAGTAAATCATCTTCCTCAAACTTGATATTATCAATAGTCTCATCTGGAGTAATTTTAATACCTCCCATTGTTTTTATGGGTTCTTTGGTATTCCCAATTTTTATAAGCTCAACTGGAGGTCTTGTTTTATCCAAATATCTGCCACTATTGAGTTCAGCAGTTAAATAACCGATTTCCCAATCCGCTAATGTATTTAATACGTATAAATATACTTTCATAAAATTTCCTTAAGCATTAATGTTTATAATGTTATCGTTTTCTGAGTAAAAATCGTCAAAAAAATTATATAATGCACTCCTTTCATATAAATGATTTATTTCACCATATGGTCTGTTATATACTCCAGATGTGGTTTTTTCCAAATTTGCTTAATCGCTTAATCTATAATATGAAAATCTTCCAGCAGGTTCAAATCCAAGCTTTAGAGCTAACTTATAAGAACCAATATTTTCTTGTCCACATGCCCATATTGGTTCATAATTGTTTTCCAGACAATAATCTATAAGTGCCGAACAGGTATGCTGAGCAAATCCTCTACCACGAAATTCTTCAATGGTCTCCATTCCCAATTCTAGCATATTATCGTGAATAAATGCAGAAAAAGCCGTTGAAGCTAAACTATTCTCATGATATAAACTGAAACCAATACCATTCCCATAGAAATCATTGGCACTGTCCCAAAAGTAAATCGGTACAACAGTACCCTTCATATCTGTAAATATATTTTTATCAGTGCGAACAATCCTTAAATCATGATTAATATTATTTTTTTTAAATTCTAGATATTTATCCAAGTTGAATTTAAAATTTATCCGAGTATTTATTTCAACTATCCCTTTTTTAATATCTTCAGCATTATCTGAGGATTTCACGATAGAATCCTTTAATAGATCGTTTAAAACAGCATCCCACTCTTTTGGAAATACTTGCATCCATTCGTGCCTATTTCGAGTTTGATTTAAATTTAAAGCATAAACCCTGAATTTTGCATTGAAATCAGAATTATTTAAATCGCCGAAAAGTAATGACATACCATAAGGATGGATTATGTAAAATGTTTCTGGATTGGTTTCATTATCCACATAAATCTCACCAGATACCTGTTTTTCAACGACAGAACGTGCAAATAAATTATTTAAAGTCACAGTTTCCAGTGGCTCTTTCACCTCTTCATATTTTTCTTTTCCGAGTAATATCATAATATCTTAACCTGATTTATCATTAATAAAGTATCACCTAACCTATATTTTTCCCTTTCTCTTTTCTTGTATTATGGTTGGAACATACATTATTGCAAAACCTATGATTATGGACAATACAAAGTCCAGGGTACTTAACATTCCAGATCCTAAAAAGTTGTAGTAAATATATAATGAAACAGGGACATATATTGCACTTGCAGTCACAACACCTGGAGAATATTCACCTGTTCGTAGAGTGTAATATGCATGGATTAAGAAATTTGAGAATATCCATGCCGCAGCCGATAATCCGATAACCAGCGTCAATTCGCTAGGATAGAATATTGCCAGTGATGTTGCTATGATAACGTAGGCCATGAAAATAATATTTCCCAGAACGAATTGCCCAAATGTTTCAGGCGCACCAAGATATTTAATGGCCCAGGGAACAAAACGTGGTGTCTCTTCTAAAATATGTACAAAATATGCTACAGGTACCAGCCATAAAATCGTTAAATCCATTGTAATATCTCCCATCTAATATTCATACATTAATTTGCACTTTTATTTAATTTATAGTTACCAGGCCACTAACCATAGAAAACTCTCAGACTTAAAATCAAAAATAAGGCCAAATATAGTACCAATCCATTTTAATTCTTCAGTTAGTGATTATAACATTCAAAAAAATATTCTTCTTCTATTAGATTCAAATAAATAAAAATATATTCTGTATTTGATAAATAATAAAATATCCTTAAAAGGAGGTATAACTATGGATATTGATCAAAATATTGTTAATTCTTTGGAATATGCACGATCAAATTGGGGTAAAGTTGCCACCCTGGGTGCTGTTCTTATTGTTCCATTTATTATTTTTATGGCCATTGTTTTCTTAGGTGCATTATCTAACAATGCAGCGATTATCATTACTTTAGGGATAATGGGGACCATATTATTCATTATTGCCGCAATCCTTGTTCAGGGATATTTTTACAGGGTGATAAAGTCAACCCTAGCCGGCCTGGATGATTTGCCTGATTTTGATGAATGGGGTGAAATGTTTGTTAGTGGTTTAAAAGTGCTGGTGGTACAAGTCGTCTATAACATAATATTCGGCATTATTGCAATCATTCCTATAATAGTAATATTTCTAATATTTGGCCTTCTGGGAGGTTTCCTGGGAGTTTTAACCGGAGCCCTTTCCAGCTCAGCTACACTTACTCCAGGAGCATTACTCAGCTCAGGATTATTATTCTGGGGAATGTATTTATCAATATTCCTGACCTATCTGATAATGCTGGTCGTAATGGTGTTGTATGCCATAATTTTCCCATTAGGAATTGCCAATATGGCCTACTATGATAAAATGAGTGCTGCTTTTGAACTTTCTCAATTAAGAGAAAAAATAAAAGATATCAGATGGGGAAAAGCAGTAATATGGGTAGTTGCCTTATATTTTGTTATTATAGTAGCTGTTTTAATATCTTATATATTGGGCCTGTTGTTGGTAGGTTTAATTCTAGTTCCACTTATAATAATTCCATTAATGATCATTTTCTATGCTAGATCAACTGGTTTATTATATTTAAATGAATAGAACCTACTTTTTATTTTTTTTAGAATTTATTTTTGCTATTTTTTCAACATTCTTTTACTATTTTTCACTTATTTTTTTTGTATGTTTTAGGACAAAAGATTTAAATATATAAAATATATATGAATATATACTCATATGAACATTTATTAATAATTATTCTTATCAATAATCTACAGTTTAATAAGGTGCTCTAAATGTCAAAAAACAGTGGAAAAAACCACAATTCTCATAATAAAGATACCTGCGAACATGAAATTTCAGACAATAATCGTATGGAAAAATCGTGTGAGTGTGGTTGCAGTGAGAAAACAAATCAATCAAGTTCCCATAACCATGAAAAAAGTAGTGAAATCTGTTATGTTGAATGTGATGATGGAGAGAATGAATTTTGTTCCTGCTGCAGTGGGGATTTAATGGATGAAAAAGATCCCTTATGGAAACGCAAACATGTTTTAGTTATCTCTATTTCCGCAGCTATATTCAGTTTTGCCCTATATTTGGACTTTTTTACATCTCAAAGTTTATTATCTGAGTTATTATTCTTAATAGTAGTAGGATTGTCGGGATATAATACCATAAAATCGGGAATAAAGTCACTCTTAAAGGGCCGATTCACCATTAATATTCTCATAACATTTGCTGCTTTTGGAGCCTTTCTAATTGGTGAAGGTGCTGAAGGGGCCTCTGTATTTTTATTATTTTATCTAGCAGAATACTTAGAAGAATATGCTTCAAGCAGGGCTAGAAAATCAATAAAATCCCTTCTAAAAATGGCTCCTGAGAAGGCAACTATCCGACGAAATGGAGAATCTATGGAAATCAATGTTTCACAAGTAGATCTTAAAGATGTGGTTCTGGTAAAACCTGGAGACAAAATCCCGGTTGATGGGGAAGTAAAAGAAGGAATATCTTCGGTTAACCAGGCAGCAATAACTGGAGAAAGTCTTCCCATCACTAAAAATCCTGGTGATCCGGTTTTTGCAGGTACTT
Organism: Methanobacteriaceae archaeon UBA349; assembly: GCA_002509745.1. Lineage (GTDB taxonomy): Archaea > Methanobacteriota > Methanobacteria > Methanobacteriales > Methanobacteriaceae > UBA349. The sequence goes on from DAWK01000178.1 coordinate 6,164, forward strand.
TAAATGAAGAAGGTTATTTAGAAATAGAAGTGAGCAAAAAATCTACAGAAACAGTCATATCAAAAATTATTGACCTGGTTAAAGAAGCACAAAGTAAAAAATCACCTACTGAACAATTCATTGAAAAATTTGCTAAATATTATACTCCCGCAGTTATGGGGATTGCGGCCATGGTGGCTATAATACCCACCTTTGTTTTTGGACAGTCTTTTGATACCTGGTTCTATCGTGCTTTAGTTTTGCTGGTAGTATCCTGTCCCTGTGCATTAGCTATTTCCACTCCTGTGGCCATGGTCTCTGGGATCACTGCGGGTACTCGTAAAGGATTACTAATAAAAGGTGGAGAATTCATAGAAGAGATGCAAAATATCCAGACGGTGATTTTTGACAAAACAGGTACTCTTACTGAGGGTAACTTAGAAGTAACAGATTTAATCTCATTAAATAACTTTGTTGACGGTGAAATTTTATCAAATGCCGCTGCTTTAGAATCTAAATCCAAACATCCCTTAGCTCGGGCCATTGTAAAATTTGCCCGTGAAAACAATGAAATGCCTGAAAATTCTGAAAAAGGTAATATCAATGATTTAACCCTTCCTGAAGTTGAAGAGTTTGAATCTATAACTGGTAAAGGTCTCAAGGGAAAAATTAATGATGATAAATTCATCATCGGGAAAAAAACACTTTTTGATGATTTAAAAATATCAAATACAGAAATGGATTCCATTAATGAAATTATTTCAAATTTGGAAAAACAGGGTAAAACAGTTATAATTTTAGGTAAAAATTCCAATTTGATGGCTTTATTTGGATTAATGGATAAAATCAGGGAAAAATCATTAAACACTATTAAAATCCTTAAAGAGAATAAAATTCACACATTGATGTTAACTGGTGATAATGAAGGGACTTCTAGAGCAGTATCTGCTAAAATCGGATTGGATAATTATTATTCTAATCTCCTTCCTCAGGATAAAGTGGATATTGTGGAAAAATTAATTGAACAAGGCCAGCATGTGGCTGTGGTGGGAGATGGAGTCAATGATGCCCCTGCTTTGGCTTTATCAAACATTGGTATTGCCATGGGAGTGGCTGGTTCAGATGTGGCCATTGAAACTGCGGATGTGGCCCTTATGAATGATGATATTTCCAATGTCAATTATCTTATTGATTTAAGTAAAAGAACCATGGCTGTGGTTAAACAGAATGTAACTGTATCTATAATTATAAAGTCTTCCTTTGCTTTAATGGCCGTTCTGGGATTTGTTTCTTTGTGGATGGCGGTGGCTATAGGGGACATGGGATTAAGTCTGGCAGTTATCATTAATGCCATGCGTATTGGTATTGAAAAATAAATTTTATAAAACAATTTTTTTATTGATGACTTAATATTTTAAAAATTTTTTCAATACCATTAACTTTATATTGAATAATGTAGAATTATAACAATAGTTATAAATCTTATAATATAAAATTTAATTGATGTTGCAAATGATATATGAAATATGCATAAATTAATGTTATGAATAATTCTAAATACTCATATTAATTAGATAAATAACCATAATTAATAAGACAGTCATAAATCTAACTTTAGAGGCTTTAGAAAAATGATAAAAAAAGAAATAAATAGTTGTTCTAATGGCCTGGTTGAAGAAATCAAAAAAGATTACAGAGCTTCGGCCGACCTGGGATTAAACCGCTGCATGCAGTGTGGTATGTGTACGTCTAACTGTCCTGCTGCTCGTCACAGTAATTATGATCCTCGAGAAATGGTAAAAATGGTTCTGGATGACAACGCGGAAATTTTGGAAAACCCGGATATCTGGAACTGTTTTTACTGTTATACCTGTCAGAGTAACTGCCCGGTAAATAATAGTCCCTCTCAAGTTAACCAGATTCTAAGACAAATAGTACTCCAAAGTGGGGGAAAAAACGAAAGGATATACCAGTTTCTAACCTATGGTTACAGTTTCATGGAATTTGGGGTAGGATTAATACCTACTGACTTTTTTGAAATAAGGGCCAATGATTTTGGTGAAAAATACAGGGAATTTAAAGACAAATTAGAAGATATCCGGGAAGAATTGGGTCTGGGTGAATACATCTTAACTGGAGAAGACCAAGAAGAAGTAAAGAACATACTCATCGAATCCGGATTCAAAAAACGATTAAAAACATTTAAAGAAGCAGGAGAATCATTATAATTCTTTATTTTTATTTAATTACTAAAAGACCATAAATTAAAATCCTTTAAATTATAATACCAAATTTATAACTCAATTAAAAATTTATAACAGGTAAGATACGATGAAAAACATTCCTGATAAGAATATTTTCCTATTTAAAAGCTGCATGGTAAATGTGGAGTATCCTGGAGTAGAATCGTCCACTAAGTATGTATTTGATAAATTGGGAATTGATTATACTATAGATCCTAAACAATCCTGCTGTACGGGTTTAGGTCATTATTACGACCTTTTTGATCAGGTTTCAACCTCGGCTGTAGCAGCCCGTAATATATTTCTGGCCAGAAGTACTGGACATGAAAATATTGTGACAATGTGTTCCACCTGCTATGCCATACTAAAAAAATCCATTAATTTACTAAATAACAATACAGAGGCTCGAGATGAGATAAATGGGATTCTAGAAAGGGCAGGGTTATCCCACATGAAATATGAGGTTAATGATTTAAGTAGCGAGAATAATGTATTCCACATGGTGGAAATATTATATTCTAAAATAAATGAACTTGCACCAAAAATTAAAAAGGACTTTTCTAATATTAAGATAGCCACTCATCATGCTTGTCACTACTGTAAAATTTATACTGAGGATTCTCTGACGGATTTTAGAAATCCCATGCTACTGGATGAAATTGCAGAGGCCTTTGGAGGAGAAGTGGTGGAATGGTACGACTTTAAAAAAGCAACATGTGGTGCTGGGTTTAGTCAAATATTTGCTAACAAGGAATTATCCATGTCTGCCACAGCTGATAAACTATTGGCCCTAGAAGGAGAAGCAGATTTATTATTACATATGTGTCCCAACTGTCAGACTCAATTAGACCGTTATCAACCGGTTTTGGAGAAGGAACTGGGTAGAAAACTCAATTTGGTTCATTTAAGTGTGGCCCAGATGGCGGCCTTGGGAATGGGTGCCGACCCTTACAAAGTACTGGGTATACAGACCCACAGCGTACCGGTTGAAGGGTTACTGGAGAAAATTAAGGACATATAATGAAATTTATTTGAAGATTATTGTTATTTGGAAGATATTTATTTGGAA
>DAWK01000095.1 GCA_002509745.1 Methanobacteriaceae archaeon UBA349
AATGTTTTTTATCCCCCAAACAATCTTCGGGCTGATTCTAGCTATTATAATTGCACCAATAATATATGTAATAGCTTTTACATTTTTAAAAGGATTTGAAAAAAGAGACATCCGTATGATGCGCCGGATGGGAACTAAATTAGGTCCATTATCCAGTATCAACGAAAAATTGGTTAAGTTTATAGAAAAGTATTCCATATAATAAACTAAGAGGTTTTATCATGACTAGGGCACGGAAAGCAGAGTACAATTTAAATATTAATGGCAAGAACATGCTCATGGATAGCCGCAGGTTTGAGCTTTTAAAGAAAATTGATAATTGTGGCTCTATTATGAATGCCTCCAAAAAAACAGGGACCCCCTATAGAACTGCCCTAAAATACATTGAAGTAATGGAAGAAACCATGGGCCATGAAGTTGTTTTCACCACTCGCGGGGGACGTGGAGGTGGAGGAGGGAGCAAATTATCTTCACTGGGTAAAGAGATTGTGAAAGAATACACCAAAATTGAAAAAGTTCTTCAAAAAGTTTCCCAGACTAATGAATTGGGCGGAAAAATTTCTTTAATTGATGAAGAAGGAAAAGTAATGCATATTGACTTCAATGGTGAAGACATAGTATTGCCCCTAAATGTGGATTTTAAAATTGATGATGATATAATTCTCCTTATAAGTCCAGAAGACATCATTATAATGCTCGAACCTCAAGAATCCAGTGTTAGAAATATAATCGAGGGGAAAATAGTAGGTTTAAAACTTCATGATGATATGGTAAGACTTGAAATCCAATTAAATAACAAAGAAACTCTAGATGTTGATGTTACAGAATTTTCAAGAGAAAAGTTAGGATTAGATCTGGGAAAAGTTGTTTTCATAGGGTTTAAGGCAGTTTCACTATCTGTAGTTAAAGGCTGATTACAATAGTATGAAATTCATTAAATAGCTAGTTATAAGTTGTAACTTATAAGTTATCAGTTATCATTATATCACGAGGAATGTTTATGAGAATAGAAGTTGATCAAGAAAAGTGCACTGGTTGCGGTAACTGCCTGGAAATCTGTCCAAAAGGATATAGAATCTGGAAAAAGAATTCTGAAGGGAAAGCTGAAATAAAAGATTTAACTTTATGCCATGTTTGCACATTATGCGCCAGTAAATGTCGCGCAGATGCTATAAAAATCGTAAGGGATGCTAATGAACAAAAGGAAAATGAAATTAAGCAGGAAAACCTCTGAAACTGATATTGAAATCATTCTAGATTTGGATGGTCAGGGAAATTATGATATCCAAACCGGTGTGGAATTCTTTGACCACATGTTAGAATCATTTGCCAGACATGGATTTTTCGATCTAGAAATTAAGGCCACCGGTGATGTGAGCGTAGATGACCATCACACCGTGGAAGATGTGGGAATACTTTTAGGCGAAGTATTTAACCAGGCAGTAGGCGATAAAAAAGGGATAAACAGAATATCCCATTCATTGGTACCCATGGATGAAGCATTGGCCATGGTGGCCGTGGATATAAGTGGCCGAAGCTATTGTGTAATGGATATGCAATTTACCCAGCAAAAAGTTGGTGAATTATCCACTGAGAATGTGGAACATTTCTTAGAATCCTTTGCCAGCAGCGCCAGAATAAATATTAATGCCAAGGTAGAAGGTGAAAATGACCACCACCAGATTGAAGCACTTTTTAAGGCACTGGCCCGAGCTCTTAAGGACGCTTTACAAGTGGAACATGATCAAATACCTAGTACTAAAGGCATATTATGATAATTGTAAATTTTTGGTCAGATATTATAAAATAAAAAAAACTCTGGGTTTTAGTTTTTTATATGATATTAATTTACTGATTATGGCTTTAGTTTCCATAGCAATTTAATTTATTTATCCTTTCTGTAAATTGATAATTTAGTTATATCTTGTGGAATTATTAGTTCTTCCTCTGTTTTATAAAGTGTAGCTAAACGAAAATATAAAATAATCGGCTTAAGTATATATGCTCCATATGGGAATTGTTTATTGTCTTGAATTTGTTATTTTAAAAAGAAATTAAAATAAAAATTTAATTAATTCTTAAAAAAGATAAAAAAGAATAATAATTAAATCAAAGAACTATATTCTTTTCTCAGTAAAATCAATTCTCTTTCCATGTCACTTAATTCATATGATTCTATATGAATGTCCAGTTGGTTGTAATTATCCAAAACATGCTCAATTTTGTCTAAAACCAAGTCAATTTTATTAATCTGAAACTTAATATAATCTATGTAATGTGAAACATCTTCCTGTGTGGAATCTGTAAGATCTTTCGTCTTAATTTCAGACAATTTAGCTGTGGAAGAAACATTTATTTCATTGTATTCATCAAATATACTATCTATTTCTGATTTTGAAAACATTGTAATCCCCTAAATAATTATTCTTTAATTATTCTTCAATCAATTCCTCTAAACTATGGAAAATATGGCCAAAATCGTTGCCAGAAACTTTTTTAGATTTCCAATCACCCATAATGCTTTTTTGAGCATCTTCCAAATCTTTAGAAGTGACTCCATGACGAATAGAAATCTTGG
>DAWK01000006.1 GCA_002509745.1 Methanobacteriaceae archaeon UBA349
GCATTGAGGAAATTCTCTCCAATTCTATGGTCAAGGCCTATGCCTTGGGCCACCGTATTAACATCAACTCCCACTTTTTCACATAATGCTGAAATCATGTTGATATATGATATCTTCATAGCTAAAAAAGAATTAGAAGCGTGTTTAATGAGTTCTGCAGCTGCTGGTTTGGTGAATAATAATGGACGGCCTTCAACTGTGAATGGAGAATATAGTTCTTTAAAAATCTCTTGAGCCCTTTCACTCTCAGCACCTACCACAATACGATCTGGATTCATGAAATCATGAATACCCGTACCTTCTCTCAAGAATTCAGGATTGGAAGCAACATCAAATTGAGCCTCATCATAAGCATATCTTTTAATAGTCTTTTTCACCCATTGGTGAGTATTAACCGGCACTGTTGATTTTTCAATGATTAATTTATAACCATTAAGATGTTCGGCAATCTGTCGAGAAACATCTTCCACTTGAGAGAGGTCTGCTTTCCCATCATCACTTTGAGGAGTTCCCACACAAATAAAAATTACTTCAGAAAACTTTACTGCTTCTTCCATATTAGTAGTAAATTTTAGTCTACCTTCTTCCAAGTTATTTTGAAGTATTTCTGTAAGGCCATGCTCGTATATGTGAGATTCACCCTTCTGAAGTTTATTAACCGTAGATTCCCTCTTTTCTATACACAAAACTTCATTTCCTAAATCAGCGAAACATGCAGCAGTTATAAGTCCCACATAACCTGCTCCAATTACCGTAATATTCATTGAACCACCCGATATAATTAATTTTAATTCCATTAAATGAATTAACTCATAAAATAAGCCGGAATAATCTAATTGTACATGATTAGGCTATTATTTTTTTATTAATAGTAATTTTAGTAGTATATTTTATCTTTCAGATTATTTAATTATTGCTTCATCATATAATCAATAAATCAATTATTGGCAATTTAAATAACATCAATCAACATAATAAATAACTTTTTAGTGAAATCTATGATATAAATATTATTATTAAAACTTAATAATAGATAAATCGGGATTATATCTTAAAAATGATTATTAGTTTTTAAATTCTATAAAAAACTCTAAATACATCATTTGATAGAAAATCCAAAAAATCAAGTCTTATAATTAGATTAAATATTAGTTATCTACAACAACTTTAATAAATGATAAAAGTAAATGATTAAAAGAATTGTGTAGTGATTATAATATTATTATAGCAGCTAGTTAGTTGTTCTATTAAATAAACTCTAATTTAATTTATCTAATTTAATTTAAATTATAAACCAATTAGATAATATTTGTATTTAATCTTAATTGACTTTTATTAATATATACTATAATAATGGACATCCATTAATAGAAATGGGAATACATAAGGTAATAAAATGAGCGTGGCAAGAAAAATAGCAAAAAACACCGGCCTATTAATGATATCATCATTATTTACTAATATTATGGCCTTGGTATGGACCATTTATACTGCCAATTATTTAGGAACCGCTGGTTTGGGAATTCTTTCTGCTGCTCTGGCATTGACCAGTATATTCAGCGTTTTGGCTGATCTGGGACTAAGTACTTATTCTACCAGAGAAGTTGCTAAGGATAATGACAAAACTAAAAAATACTTGTCAAATATTGCTCTAATTAAAGTTTTCCTGGCAATATTCACATTCATCTTAATCTACCTCTTTATCGTAATAAAAAATTATCCTCCACAATCTGTGGATGTAACCCTTATTATAGGTGCGTATATGATTATTTCATCATTTAGCGCACTTTTCAATGCTATATTCCAGGGCCATCAGAGGATGGAGTTCCAAACTATTGGAAACATTATAAATAGTTCTTTACTCTTGTTTGGTATTTTATTAGCTATTTACTACCTGAAAGGTAACGTTATAACTATAAGTCTTGCTTATTTATTTGCCAGTATTATTACTCTGACTTATTCTATTATTGTAACCTCTTGGAAATTCACGGTACCTTCTTTTGAATTTGATTGGAAATTTTGGAAAAAAACCATTATTAAAGCCCTTCCCTTTGGAATTACTAGCGTATTCGCCACCATATATTTCTCGATAGACTCGGTGATGCTCTCTTTTATGCAAGGTGATGTTGCAGTAGGTCTTTACACTGCCCCCTATAAACTTCTGTTTGCTATGCTTTCCATATACGGTGTTTACATGATGGCTCTCTTTCCTTTCATGTCAAAATTTTATGTTGACTCAACCGATGCTTTAAAATTAACTTATCGCCGTTCATATAAGTATATGCTAATTTTAAGTCTTCCTGTGGCAGTTGGAACTACAATGCTTGCTCAGGAAATAATATTATTTGTATATACTCCACAGTATCTGCCTTCTGTAGCTGCATTACAGATACTTATCTGGTCCATAGTTTTCATGTTTGTAAATGGATTATCTGCTAATCTTTTAGGATCTATTGATAAACAAATGGCAGTTACTAAAATAACTGGAATCGGTGCGGTAGTAAATATTGGTATAAATATAGTCCTAATCAATATTTTTAGTTTATATGGGGCCAGTGTTGCTACGGTATTAACTGAATTTTTAATAATGATTTTATTTACTCGCATAATATCAAAAACGGAATTTTCTGTTGGAAATACTATGCTTAAGGACTTATGGAGGATTTTAATACCATGTATAGCAATGCTCGGTGTTTTAGTCTTCTTAAAACTTCCTTTATTAATAATGATTTTCATCAGTGCCATAGTTTATATTATAGGAATTTTACTAACCAAAGCCATAGATGATCAAGATATAACCATGATAAAAGGCATGATTAAAAAAAATAGATCTAATTAATCAAATTTATTCAAAATAACTATTTTAAAAGATATAATAAAACAATTAATAATTATAATTTCATAATTTCCAATTAACGAATTATTCAAAAGAGTTAATAAATTTATTAAGGAGTTATCAATGCCGCCTCACGTTACTATTATTTTACTAAACTGGAATGGATGGAAAGATACTTTAGAGTGTTTAGAAAGTGTTTATCAGATAAGTTATCCTTCATTCAGCGTAGTATTAATAGATAACTATTCCACCGATGATTCCTTACCAAAAATAAGAGATTTCTGTTCTGGAGAATTAAATGTTTTTAGTGAATTGAAAGCTAGAAATA
>DAWK01000082.1:0-1869 GCA_002509745.1 Methanobacteriaceae archaeon UBA349
AAACTCTCAAAGTTGCTTTTGAATAGAATTCCCAATATACCTGCAGGTATGGTACCAATTATTACCAGCCAGGCCAGTTTCTTATATTGATCTTCCTGGAAGTTCTTTTTGAACTGTCCCCGGGGAATGTCTGCCAAACTGGAGAAAAATGATTTTATCATATTTATGATATCATTCCAGAAATAAGCAAAGATCGCTACCAAGGTTCCTATATGTAGCAAAGTATCAAATGCTAGACTGGATTGCACACCCATGATTTCGGGCAAAAATACCAGGTGAGCAGAGCTGCTTATGGGGAGAAATTCTGTCAAACCCTGCACTATTCCTATAATTATTGCTTGTATAATGTCCATTTAATCACCTTAATTATCTTTTATTTTTTAAAATATTTCCTTAAAATTGATTTGAAATCAAATAGTTAATTCTTATCAAAAAATATTATTTAAATATGTTGTTTTTCTTAAAATAACCACTTTCAACTTAATGACTTCTACTATATAATAAATTTTATAAAATAAATTAATTATAACTTATAACTTTTTACTTATAAGTTATAACTTATACTTGAATATTTTTAAATACAATTCTGTTTTGATTTATTGGTAGATTAACTATTCTAAATAAGTTAACCAGCCAAATTCATCATTTACTTCTCCTTTGAGTATTTTGAAGAAGTTTTTTTGTAATTTTTCTGTAATAAGTCCTCTTTTCCCATTTCCAATAGTTATTTTATCCACAGAACGAATAGGGGTTACTTCAGCAGCAGTTCCAGTTAAAAATATTTCATCGGCCAGGTATAACATTTCTCTTGGAATTTGTTCTTCTCTAACATTTAAATCCATGGATTTAGCTAATTTTATAATGGAATCTCTGGTGATTCCTTTTAAAACTGATGAAGACATGGAGGGCGTGTAAATAATATCATCTTTGATTATGAATATGTTTTCACCACTTCCTTCACTGACCATTCCCTGATAATCAAGCATAATTCCTTCATCATAACCATTTTCCAAGGCTTCCATTTTAACCAGCTGAGAGTTCATGTAATTTGCCCCGGCCTTAGCCATATTCGGCAAAGTGTCAGGAGCCATCCTTCTCCAGGTAGAAACTCCAACATCTACTCCCAATTCTAGAGCTTCTTGACCTAAATAGCTTCCCCACTCCCAAGCAGCAATTACAACTTCTAAAGGATTTTTTAAAGGGTTTACTCCTAATTCTCCGTAACCTCTAAACACTACTGGCCTTATATAACATTCTTCTAATTGGTTGGTTTCTATGGTCTCCAGAATGGCCTTACAAATTTCTTCTTGAGAAAATGGAATTTCCATTCTATAGATTTTCCCAGAATCAAACAATCTTTCCACATGTTCTTCCAAACGGAAAACGGCGGAACCTTTTTCATTACGGTAGCATCTTATTCCCTCAAAAACACTGGATCCATAATGAACAACATGGGATAGAACATGCATTTTAGCATCACCCCAATCAACCAATTCGCCATTAAACCAAATTTTTCCTGATTCATCCCATGCCATGATTATACCTCGTAAGATTTAGATAATTTTTTTAATAGTTCCTATTTAATTTTAAATAATTTTATTTTTTTTTAGAAATATAAAATAAATTAATGTAAATTTAATTATAAATTAATTAGTTGGTACCACTTTTTAAATATATCAAAAATAATCCCTGATTGAATATTAATGAAAAACTAAAATATTAATTTACTCTGATTTAATATCATTATTTGGACGGTTTTGTCACTTTTTGCTATTTTTTTACTATTTATCTAATTTCTATGGAATTTTATTGGAAAAGTTTATATAGGCAGCCAGTCAAAATGAGATGTACTCGAGGGCCGGTGGTCTA
>DAWK01000082.1:1965-3487 GCA_002509745.1 Methanobacteriaceae archaeon UBA349
TGGTCTAGGGGTATGATACCTCGCTCACACCGAGGTGATCGCGAGTTCGAATCTCGTCGGACCCATTTCATATTTCTATTCTTATTTTAAGATAAAAGAAATCTATAATATTAAATTTTTTATTATTAATTCTAATTAATAAAATTCTAAAATAAATAATAATTATATTTTTTAAATAATTTTAATTAGAAAATAATCATCAATATTGAAACTAACAATGAAATAAAGAACACTGTAGTCCCTTTAATCAACATAACTGTACTTCTCTCTTCTAAAACATAGACTAGGCCATAAGCAAGTATTGCAGAAAGTAAAAATTTTAAAATTCCCAGTACAGCTTTACTTGGATTGGAAAAAGCATCTATTAAGCTGGTAATCATGAAAGATAATCCAATAACAATTAAAATCAATACAATGGTGTTACTAAATACTCCTTTAAGTGCCGGGGCCCACGATGATTTTATACGATCTCTTTTTCTATTTAAAGAGCCTTTTTTATCCTGATGGAAAATAGAATTCTTCGATGAACGTCCAGAAGGAGTATAAGAAACTTCTGCACCAGAATCCTCAGAATCATCTGAACTATATTCTTCATATTCTCTATAATCTTCATTTGCTGAATCCATTAAGTCCGGGGTCTTTTTGGAGAATTTTTGAGCAAGATTGAGCAACATTTCTCGGTCAATTAACTTAATATTCCTTCTAGCGGCGTAATTAATAGATTGGGAACTGTAACCAGAAGTTGTAACAATAACGACTTTAGATGCTTTTAATGTTTTAGCAACCATTTCCATTTCTTTTAAAACATCTAAACCTACTTTCCACTTTTCGTCATAGTTCTTACAGGCAACCACTACGCCTATTTCTCCCAGAACTGTGGGCAGAATTCCGTAAATGTCTATCAGGTGTTTAGAGGTTTTAAAATCTTTATAAACCTTAAAACCTGATTCTTCCATTATTTTTGCCATGAATTCGACTAGTCTACTCTTCTCCAATTTTCCCACCTTCTGGAGTATGAAGATTATAGCCCCAAAATAGATTATAATCTAGTAATCCTTAATAATATTATCAATAGGCTATAATTAATATTTGCTTTTTATGATTATCAAATAAATTTTCCTTTAAACTCATACTGTGAAAATTTGAGAACTATTTTTACACAGAACTCAATTAAATATCTTTAATTTAATATCAAACTTTATTTCTAAATTTATTCATGATACAATTTTCATTATGAGTTAATTAAACCATTTATTAAATTATTATTGATTAAAATCCTATTTAATACTTGCCCAATTATTTTAATTTCTTTTTAAGTAAGTTAGTTCATTTTTTTACTAATTTTTATTTATTTTAAGATATTTTTCTATAAAAAAATAATTTCAAAAACTATTATTAGATCCAATAATAAAAATCACTATATGAGAATACTGATAACCAATGACGACGGAGTTAACTCTTCAGGGATTATTGCAACTAAAGATGCCATGGACGGATTGGGAGATATTTCGGTGGTGGCACC
>DAWK01000144.1 GCA_002509745.1 Methanobacteriaceae archaeon UBA349
CACTTGCATTGGCATGATCTATTCTGTCAGAAACTATGGATATTAGGCCAATTGATATAATTATGGCTATAAAAAATGATAAAATAAAATCTCCTGCTAAAGCTCCCTTTTGATCCATAAAAATATTATATTATTTAATATATATAAAGTATTACTTTTTTAGGTTAATTATAATTAATTGAACTTAGATAAATATTTTTATTGTTAGATTAATCTGTTGTCATATTTGAAATCAATTCATACAAATTTTATCAAATAACATTGATATTGTCTCTGATTAATTAATGACCAAGAGGATTATATGTACCAAATAAGAATTTATTCCTGAGTTTTATATAAATTCAATGAATTTATTGAGTTTATAGATGATTTAGGGGGCTTAGTTCTTAAAAGAGACAAATTTCATATAAGTAGGGGCGAATATTTTTTATCAGAGGAAGTACATGCACTTACAGTTATTCCCACTCAAGAAAGTCCAAATGCTGAAATAAAGGCTAAAAATTTGAAAGGGAGTTTAAATCTTTTGGATGTTGAAAAAAAGAACAAAATAAAGATTTTATCTTGTTTAACATTGTTTAACTTATTAAGTAAGAATGTAAATGGCCTTAATAAAGAACAGATTATTAATGAGATTCAATGTCCTTGTATTTCTGAAATTTGCAGTGAAAATGAAGAAGAATGTCTTTTAAATTACTTGGATGAAGTACTGGATGGCATGTTGCAAATGGAAATGATTGAAGAACATGTAATTGAGCAGTTAATTGTTTTATAACATTTTTAACCATGAAAAAGATTGAGGGCATATATTTAATTAGCGAATTATAAAAATTGTGAAATTATAAATCATATCAAATAAATTTATTAAATCCATTTAAATAAAATCAGTAATTTTTAAGTTTATTAATTAATAAATAGCAATAACCTAATAAATAGACCAAAGGAACTAATTAATGATTAATGGAAGTACTCTAGTCAATATAGGATTTTTTGTAGTAGTAGCTGGAATTCTGCTAATCTTTTTGGGCAGTATGATTCAATCAACTTCTTCAGAAAATACTAAAGAAAGTTCTAATAGTGAAATTAAAACTGGTGGGGTCATTTTAATAGGCCCCATACCAATTATTTTTGGCAATGATAAAAATATGCTAGTTACTAGTGTTATTTTAGGTGTTATTTTAATGCTGGTTGCTTATTTTCTATTTTACAGATATTAAACGAAATATTTAAAAAAAATTTAAAAACATGAATATTCTTATTAAATAATTTTTAAGTGTGTTTTAATAATAATTGATAATTATTTAATCAATATTTAAACCAATAAACAAAGAATAATAATTGATCAAGGGATAAAATGAAAATTGTAATTTTAAGTTCTGGTGAATATGGCTCTAGGATTGTTAATACTATTGCTTCAAAGGGATTCGCACAATATATTGTAGGAATTTACGAATTTTCAGATGACTTACCTGAGTTTTTAGATGATGTTTCGACTTACATTCCTGAAAATCTTCCAGAAGCGGAATTACTAATATCTGTTGGCCTATTTGGTGATATCAATTTAGTAATTCCGGAAATTATTTCTCAAACTGGTATTAAATCAGTTATCGTACCTATTCATGATCCTAAACAGATTCCAGCTGGTCTTCAAAATGAAATAGAACTTATGGTTAAAAATATCAATAGTGAAGTTAAAATAATATTTCCTAAACCATTTTGTGCTTTAATTCCTAATGGGGATGAATTTATAGATCGATTTGCAGAGCTTTTTGGAAAACCAAAACTTGAAATAGATGCAGATAGTAGAATAAATGGTATAATTGTTATTAGGGGTGCTCCCTGTGGTTCGACATGGCACATAGCTGAAAAACTGCTGGGGTTGCCTATTGAAGATGCCGAATTTGAATCCGGAAATAAATTTCATAATTATCCCTGTCTGGCCTCTATGAACACTGATCCAATGGTGGGAGATACGATTATGCATCTGGCAGGTTATAAAACCAAAGAATCTGTAAAAAGGGCTTTAGGTTTTACTCTCAAATCTGCGGTGGTGGATAATGAAGTGTGTTTGGGTGGGGAAGACTGTGATTATTTATGCCGTGCGGCCTGTCCTAATGTGAGGGCGGGAGATGAAACCGTTTTTGTTGATAATAATGGAAAAGCTGAAATTGACCCAGCTTCTTGTGGAGTTTGTGAAATTTGCATAAAAGAGTGTCCTTATGGTGTAATAGAGATTTATGAAGAAAAAATTAATATTAAACCAGATTCTACGAAACAAAATTCAAAAATTTGATGGAATTTTTAATTAATGAATTTTTATAATTTATATTTTAATTAAAAAATTATATTTAATTGATATAGTATTATATAATCTTAAAATAATTCAATAACTAATTTAAACATATTAAAATCAGTGTAAAGTGAAACTATGAGTGGAAAAGTGATTTTCATCGGTGGAGGTCCTGGCGACCCGGAACTACTTACTGTCAAGGCTTATAAAGTTATTGAGAACGCAGAAATTATAATATATGCTGGTTCTTTAGTAAATAAAGATATTTTAAGCTGTGCTCGAGAAGATGCAACTATTCATAATAGTGCTTCTTTAAATCTAAATGAAATTATTGATTTAATGGAAAGTGGAGTTTTAGAAGGNNACTGGATAAAAAAGGAATTGAATATGATATAATTCCAGGAGTAAGTTCTCTTTTTGCAACAGCAGCTGCTTTAAGATCTGAATTAACCCTTCCTGAAATTTCACAGACTGTGATTATCACTCGACCTGAAGGTAGAAC
>DAWK01000099.1 GCA_002509745.1 Methanobacteriaceae archaeon UBA349
TTTATATTTTGTCCTACGACGTTTTCTTTCTTTAAGACTTTTTCCTTTTAATACTTCATCGGTTATAATTATCTGATCATCTACTCCAGTTCCGATGGCAGCAATAATACCTGCTATAGCTGCTAAATCAATATTCCATCTGATTATCGCTGCTATTCCTAGAATAATGACTAGTTCGGCCAATGTAGTGAATATGATTGGTACCACTAGTAATGGGGTGCGGTATCGTATTATTATAATTGCTGAAATAGCTAAAATGGCTAATATTCCTGCAATTATAGCACCTTGTCCAAATTGATCTCCTAAATCTGGTGAAACACTACTTACTCCAACAATTGTCACTTTGACAGGCAGTGCACCAGATTTTAAAAGTGTTTCTAATTCTTTTGATTGTGCCTCTGCAGCTTCTTTAGAATCAGCTCCACCACTTATTTGTACGGAAGTAGATGGATTTCCAGCTGCAAGCTCTGGAGATACTTCCGGAGAAGTTATTAACTTATCATCTAGATACATATCGACTGGTTGGCCTGCTTTTCCCTTAGCAATTTCGGCGAATTTGTTGGCACCTTCTACACTTACTTTGAAAGGAACTGCATATTGAGTGTCTGTAATGATAGGTGATTCCACACTGACAATATCCAATCCAGTTAAAGCTGTTTCATTTCCAATTTTGGCTAAGAATTTACCCGGTGTACCTACGATTCTGGCTACTTCATCTGGTTTTACTCCTGCTATTTCTACAATAACATTTTGATTACCACTGGATCTAACTTTAACATCCTTTACACCAAATATGTTTAGACGCTTATCCAAAACACTAGTAACAGTATTCATGGTTGCAGTATCCACTGGTTTTTCTAGCTGAATTTGTATAAGAGATCCGCCTTTTAAATCAAGTCCTTGTTGAATACCCATGGTGGAAATGGCCAGTATGCTTCCAATTAAAAGAACAACCATTAGTATGACTCTGCGATCTTTTATAAACTCCATAACGCCCTTTTGTTTCATGATCTCCCCTCCAAATACCATTTGAGTATTCCAAGGTTCATGAGCCAGGTTACTAATATATCGGCCACCAATCCAATTATTAGAACAGCAGCAATGTTACTTAAAACAACGGCTTCTGGTATTATAAATACAGTAACCAAGTATAATGCGGCCATAGCTGCAATTGCTGATATAGACATAGTAATACCTGTTTTCATAGCATCTAATGCTCTTTTGTTTATAGTTCCTTCTTTTCTTTTCAGTAATCTGGTGGTTAGGAGGATATCTGTATCTACACTGTAACCTATTAACATTAGAATAGCCCCTACTGATGCGAGGGATAAAGGAATTCCAAATAATGACATTCCTGCTATTGAAATTATAATATCTGATACTGCGGCAAGAATAACTGCAATAGAAGGCACTATGTCCCGGAATATAATAAATACTGTTATAGACATAAATAAAAATGCGAATCCTAGAGCCCAGTAAACTTGGTTAAGGGCTTGATTACTTAAAACAGGACCTACAGAATTATAACTTAAAATGGTAGCAGTTCCTTTAAGTAAATCGGTTAATTCCACCACATCAACTGTACCCCCTATTTGTACAGTGGCTTTATTATTGGCCATGGACAATATGCTGACATCTTCTGCATTTAGTCCATCTTCAATCATTAACTTCAAATCATTTTGGCTTATAGATTTTTCTAAATCTAACACTGCTAATGATCCTCCTTTAAGATCTACACCTTCATTTAAACCATTTGAAGCTAGTAAAACCAAAGATAATAGTGTTATAATTACGGGTATCGCAATTAATGGCTTATATGATTCTAAAAATTTTTCGAACATTGAATCACCGTTTTTAACGTGTTTTCATGATAATCATTAAATTAATTATTTATTTTTAAAAAGTTTTTATAAACTTTAAATTACTTTAAACCTATCTATATCTTTATCTATGTTTTCATCTATCTTTTTTATAGTAATTGACTAGATTATTAAATGTTTATTAAATTTTTATCCAGACCATATATAAATATAGTTACAAAATATGCATTATTATTGTTTTTTTCATAGATTAGAACATTTTTAAAGATTTAAATATTAAATAATTTTTTATAATAAACGTTAAAATTTGATATTTTGAATATAAAAAAGGGATGTTAATTAATTAAGAAAATTATTATTATTGATGTTATAATAAATGATTTAAGGCATAATAATGGGATTATTATGACTATAATGGATTATTGATTTAGCATGAATTAAATTCCATATATTTTCAAATCCATTTCTTCCATTTTTTTCAAAGTTGAATCTTTAATTTCAATTAATTCTTTCCCGCTTGTTTTTATACTGAATGAATTAACCATTCTTGCGCCACGGGCCTCAATTTTTTCGTTCATCCGTTTTATAACACTATGAGCTCCTTGATTTCCCATAGTAGCAAATAGGATAATATCTTTTCCTTTTAAATCATTTTGATCAATAAAAGTTATGATTGAAGGGGATGGCTTCCCTGCCCAAGTAGGAGAACCCAAATATATTAATCCATA
>DAWK01000169.1:0-217 GCA_002509745.1 Methanobacteriaceae archaeon UBA349
GTTAAATTAATAAATTTTACTTTTTTATTCCTTTTATTAGTTCCTGAATATCTCCTACGAATTCCAGGCCAGAGTTTCTCCCCGTGCCTTCAAAAATTAATTTATTTTTCTTATTATTATCATAAAGTTTTAAGTTTATTTTAGAATTTAAGGATTCATTAACTTTAGAAGTCATCTCACCTTGAGAAGGAGCGGGTAAATCCACCCCTTTAGTTCG
>DAWK01000169.1:264-3377 GCA_002509745.1 Methanobacteriaceae archaeon UBA349
TAGAAATCCGAAAATGAATCCTGTAAAATAATTTTTCAGCCAGGGTATCTTAGCAATAGAACCAAAAAGTGATGCATTTTCCTCTTCAAAATGGTTACTCTGCATCCATATCCAAGAAGAAGGCATGGAAGTTCCCCAATCTTTTTCTAAATAACCTTTTCCCTTATTAAAATCCTTTTTTTGATTATTTATTTCAATATATCCCTTTACTTGATGGTTAAAACTTAAAACTCCGTGATAACATTCCATGAATGGAACAAAGGAGTACCAACCCATAACTCCCGGTGAAAATACACTAACGGGCCAGGGTATAATATTTTTAAATTCAAGACGGGCCTTTATTTGAAGAGAATCTTTATTTAAATTTAAATGGAGCTGGTGGTGTGAGAAAAAATTATCTGCAATTTTCAGCTTAAATTCACTTTTTGAGGCTTTAAATTCGTCAATATCAAATTTAAAGTAGTTCATTTTGTGATTTCTGGCATCAAAAACCATTATAAATGCATGGGGCTTTTCATCGTTTTTAGGAAGGGAGATACCTGGTATTATGGCAAAGGCAATTTCTTCAGTATCATCTACTAATTTGTAGTACCAACCTTCGAAATACCCTTTCTTAGTTTTACTTCCCTGAAACTGAGAGGGATTGTACTTTTTAAACATTTAATAAGTATATGTATATTCGATTTTATAGACTTTTTTGTTTTTAGGGGGTGGTTGGATGGTGTGGTGTATTGGTTAATTTTTGTTTTTAGGGGGTGGTTGGATGGTGTGGTGTATTGGTTAATTTTTGTTTTAGGGTGGTTGATGATATTTATTTTGCCTTCATTTTTCTTAATTAAATATTTTCATATTTTTTTCATATCATGTGAGTTTTTTACCAATATTGATACCCCATAACAATATTGCCCTTTTAAAGAACACACTATATTTATTAATTACCAATTACAAACCTTGAGGTGCATGAGTTTAGCTAGAATTTTAATTGTTGAAGACGAGGCAATTACTGCCCTGGAACTTACTCGAAGACTGGAAAGATGGGGCTTTGAAGTCGTAGGGGATGTGGCCAGTGGACAAAGTGCTCTGGAAATGGCGGAAAAGCTTAAACCAGATTTAATTATAATGGATATTAATCTAAAAGGAACAATGGATGGTGTAGATACTGCCAAGGCCATATCTCAAATTTATGACGTTCCTATTATATTTTTAACGGCTCATGGTAATGAAAATATTATACGCAAGGCCCAAACTGTAAATCCGGCACATTATATAATTAAACCTTACCGGGAGAATGAATTAAAATTTGCAGTTGAGAGTGGGATTGAAAACCACAAAGTATTCATGGAACTTAAAAAGAACGAACTTTCTTATAGGTCTATGGCCAAAAACATCCCAGGTATTGTTTACAGGACTTACTTGGATGAAGAACAGCATGTTGAATTTTTAAATGATTTTTTAAAGGATATTACTGGTTATTCTCCGGAAGATATTGAAAAAATAGATTTAGCAGTTCTGGGATCTTTAATCATTAAAGAAGATTTGGATAGAGTATTATCAGTTATTAATGAATCTATTAAAACAGGTCTGCCTTATGAGGTTTCTTATAATATTAAGGACCATGAGGGTAATATTAAACTAATGGAAGAAAAGGGAAGGCCGACTTTAAATTCTCAAAAAAATGTAACCTCTTTGGAAGGAGTTATCTTTTATTCTCCTTAAAGAGTTTTAAGAATTAAGTAAAAGAATTAAATAAAATATAAAAAATATTAGAATAATATATTATTATTTTTATAAATAATTGAAATGAGCTAAATTAATCTATATCTTGAAATTCCAAGAGTATTTTTTTTATAAATAATTGAAATGAGCTAAATTAATCTATATCTTGAAATTCCAGGAGTATTTTTTTTATAAATAATTGAAATGAGCTAAATTAATCTATATCTTGAAATTCCAAGAGTATTTTACAATTTTGACCTTCATAGTCCTTTAAGGGCTTTAAAAGTTCAACATACCCATCTAAACTGTATGGTTCAAATTTTTCCTGTTTGAAAAAGTACATAGGGCTTTTTAAAGAGGCTGTGGTGAGAACTTGTAATCGTATTATTGGGCCATAAATACTTATTTCCTCTTTTATAGTATTTATTATGGGTTTAGGATTGTGATCTATGAAAACTGAGTCTTTTTTATTTTTGTAGGGTGCTTTTTTTATTATTCCTTCATAATGCTTAATCATGATATACACCGTTTAGGCTATAGGATATTGAATTATATGATTAAATACTTTATTTATCATATACTATTTTTATTAATATTAATATTATCGTATTCTTTTTATATAAATTAATAAATTTGATATTCCATATATGGATAAATTTAATTCTAATTTTAACAAACTAGTATTATGAGTAAAAATTATCTTCCGGAAGAAATGGAATTTTGTTATTTCAAAATAGATTCTGGTTTCACCTGCGTAAAATTGGATGGCAGTAAATTAGTAGTCACTGGTCCTGAAGATGATATAGTGGAACCTTCCCAAGAGGAATGGATGCTCTTCTGGGAAACTTTAGAAGAAATTGGCCTGTGGACTTGGGAAGACGACTATGACCGATGTTGTTTGGCCGATGGCTATAGTTGGGAAATTAAAATCATATATAATAATTATTCTATTGATTCCACTGGAATGAATCATGGACCGACACGGGTGGTTGGTGGAGAGCTTGTTTCTTCCTTGGATGAATTCTTAGTGGCCCTGGAGGACTTGAGTGGTGTTGAATTTTAGTTTAAGTTATTATTGGTTGTATATTGAGGTTTTGAGTGGTGTTGAATTTTAGTGGGGGAATGTTAGTTGGAAATTGGAAAACTAAATGCCTATTATTTGAAATCGGAATTAAAAGTAGGGGAAATAAGTACTGAAATAGCTCAGGCCTTGCTTTGCAGTGCCACCGAGGAAGAACTACAGGATGTGGTTGATGAATATTTAAATAACCATGAAGATCCTAAAATTCCCGAGCTGGTTATGTTTTTAAAAAATAAGGGCCATTATGCCACATTTTTAGATAGTGAAGTCTTAGTACCTTAGTTTTTCTTATTAATTATTTAAATAAATATATTTT
>DAWK01000174.1 GCA_002509745.1 Methanobacteriaceae archaeon UBA349
TTTTGTAGTTTAAATAAATTTGCCATAATCAAGCCCAAATTTTACAAGATTTTTTTTTGACTTTATTAATTAGGCTAAAATAATGGAATAATATATAATTAAAATGATTATAGCTCTTTAAAAACATCTTTTGCAACATTTAATCCGTTTATGGCTGCTGGAAATCCTGCGTAAACGCTCATCAGAATCATAGTTTCTATTATTTCTTCTTTTGTCAGTCCAACACTTAATCCTGCTTTTACATGGAATGCTAATTGGGTCTGGGCTGTTCCCTTAACCGTAAGTGCGGATATAGTGGCAATTTGGCGAAAACTTGCTTCAAGATTTTTTCTGCTGTACACTGAACCATAAGCATGTCCAATAATATAATTCATCATGTCTGGAGCTATTGGATCTAATTTTTCCTTTAATTCCTGAATATGACCTTCTTCCAATTTTTCCAACCATTTTGTCCCGATTTTAAATCTATTTTCGCCTGAATTTTTAGAAATAGGATTAAATTTAATATCTCTTTCTTTAATAACTTCTTTTAATACAGTTATACCGTTTATAGCTGCTGGAAATCCACAGTAAACTGACATTTGAATCATTATTTCTACCAGTTCTTCAATAGAACAACCCACATTAATGGCTCCATTTACATGAACTTTTAATTGGGGAACTGCATTTCCCATTGCAGTTAGCGCGGCAACCACTGCAACCTCTTTTTGCTTTAGGGAGGTCCCTGTACGGGAATAAACATCGCCAAACTCGTACTCAATAATGTATTTGCCTAAATCTGGTGCGATTTCATTCAAACTTTCTACTACGGCCTCTCCTGCAATACCATCAACTTCTTTAAGCTTTTTCCAGCCTATTTTATATTTTTCACTTTCCATGTATGTCCCTTCTTTTTTTTTTTTTAATTGTAATCAATTTTAAACTCAATACTCATAAATTGAAAATCCAAATAAGATTTAAATTTGCTTTATAAAGTAAAAATAGGTTTCTAAAGATAGAATTTTTATTTTATACAGTAGAAACCGGCCTGTAGGTAGGAATACCATAAAATTTCCACGGTGGAAAATCCAGAATCTCTTAAAACGGCCAGATGGTCTTCAATAGTTATGGGGAAATATTCAACATCAAATCTAGCCAAATGTTGATCGATTTCTTCTTCATTTTTTCCATGTTCCAGTTGGAAGTTTTTCCAGTAGCTTTTTCCAATCTCTATTCCATTGTTAGTCAGTGGCCGAATATTTTCAAAGGTTATAAATGTTCCATTTTCTTTTAAAATATCATAACAAACTTTAATGGCTTTTATTCGATCTTCCGATGATAAATAATGGTGACATTGAATGGCAGTAATTATATCTGGTTTATTTTCTAATTTTTCATTGAATTCTTGAGTTGTTGATGGATTAAGAAATTTAACACGATCTTTTTCAGCAGATAATTTTGATCTGGCCTGTTCCAGCATTCCTTTAGACGGATCTAGAAGTAGAAATTGAGTATCTGGAAATTCACTCAGTGCTTTTCCAATTAGAGAACCAGTACCGCAACCAGTATCTATCCACAATTCTGGAGGGGAATGCAGTGATTTAATTAAATTAATGGTTTCCTGATGATAAGAATCATAATATGGTAGTGTATTTATCACATGAGCATCATAAAGGCCGGATTGGTAGGGAGTGGTGTTGTTGTGCTTTTTTATATTATCAACTCAATATTTACTCATTTTATTTAATTAATTTCGGCTTTAATTTAAAATCAGGTTATATTTGGATCCGGACTGTATAGATATACCTTACAATCTTAATAATTAATATTGTTTAGGAGTTATATATTAAATTACAATATAAAATATTTGCAGCATGAATTATTAAATAAATTTTTATCTTATATTTAAACTATTGAGGAATTAATAATGGAGCAAATAAAAAAATATTTTCAAAAAGATAAATTTGCCAAGTTTAATGGCATAGAAATCCTGGAAATAAAAAAAGGATGGGCTAAAGTTAAAATGGACATTACAGAAAATCATTTAAATGGTGTGGGAATTGTTCATGGAGGAGCTATTTTCTCCCTGGCCGATATGGCCTTTGCTGCTGCTGCCAATTCACATGGAAATGTTTCGGTGGGTATAAATGCTTCTATATCCTATATGAATGCTGGAGGAGGAAAAATGCTACTGGCCGAGGCCCAGGAAGTTTCCAGAAATCCTAAATTATCATCTTATACAGTCAGGATAACTGATGAAAAAGATGATTTGGTGGCTATTTTTCAAGGAATGGCCTATTTAAAAAGAGATAAAATTGATTCTTTATAGAATTCGATTTGAATCTTTTTAAAATCATAATTGGAGTAAAATAATTAGTAAATAAAAGAATCAGATTTTCTAGGTTAATAAAAATAAAAAAAATTAAAATAATTATAATCTCATTAATCTGCTGAATTCTTTTCTTTTAAAACAATACCCCGGAGTTCCTGCGCTTCTTTAAAGTTTTTATCCTTTTTAACTGCCTTTTGAAGCAATAATTCCGCATATTCGTAATTTTTAAGATTGTAAAATCCCTTGGCTTGCAGATAGAGTCCAAATTTGTAGAAATCGTCTTTTTGTGAATATCTTTTCAAAAAAAGCTCAAGAGTATCTACTGACTCTTGGTATCTTTCTAACATTAAAAGAACGTAACCTTTATTATATATGGCCATGCTGTCCATAGGATTAAGGGCCATGACATGTTCAAAGCAATTTAATGCTTCAGAATATTTTTCAAGACTTAAAAGAGCTATACCTTTGTTATTCCATGCTGGTGAATATTGTTCATCCACTTCAAGTGCTTTATCAAAAAATACCAACGATTTTTCTATTTTTTCTTGTCCTAAAAATGCCATGGCCTGATCATAATACATTTTTACATCATTAACTTTCATCATTTAAATACACTCCAATTAGCTTTGATAAATT
>DAWK01000041.1 GCA_002509745.1 Methanobacteriaceae archaeon UBA349
ATGCGGAAAGATAATCCTAAAAGAGGAGATATACGATATTCCAATGACTTTATTAGCAAAGTTGGGGTAACAAAGGATATTTACAATCACGTTAGCCAGAAGCTGGATGATTTGCTGAATTCTCAAAATTTGATAGGTCGCTCTATATAGTGATATCAAAAATATCGAATCTTTTTTTCTCACTATTTTATTCTTAAAGTTATACTATTTTAATTCAATAATTCTAAAGAAATAAAAAAGAATTTATTTTTACTTAATTTAATAATCAATGTCATTTTCTATTTTTTAAGGTTTTTACCAATACTCCAAGCCTTGCCCAGGTTTTCACCCACGGACCAGTAATTGTTATCAGGCATAGTCATCACTGCAGGGTTTATTTTTTTAATATCTGGTTTATAATCAGTTAAATACTGTTTTTCTGTGTAAGTACTTTTTATTTCTCCAATAAATAGATCACTGGTAACCATTTCATAAATATCATATAATTTGCACTCTAATGATAATGGACATTCTTTAATCATAGGTGCTGTTTTTAAATTTCCATAATAGACTTCAAATAGTGCTGCTTTATCTTCTCGGTTTCCCGAAACCAAACCACAGTAATCGGTGGCCTCTATCAAATCTATGCCTGGGAAATTGACACTGAATGTTTTATTTTCACGAATAGCTTTATTGGTCAAGTGATTTTTATTTACGGAAATCGTTAAGAGAGGTGGGTTTATACTGGCCCTCATTAACCAGCCCAGTGCCATGAAATTGGCCTTATCTTCTATGTTTGCCCCTAAAAGTGCAACAGGCATGGGATAAACAAATCCATTATTTCCTATATCTATTTTCTCCATTTTTTGACCTCCAGAATATATTCAATTATAATATTTGCATGTACAACTAATTAAAACTTGTATGCACAAACAATATATAAATGTTTCGAGATAATTGCCTAGTATACAAATAAAAATAATAAAAATCAGGTGAACCAATGGAAAAGGATGTTAAATGTGAAGATAGTTTATGCAGCTGCCTTTATTTTGCCAGCAATAAACTAAACAGACTTATAAATAAAATGGCCGATGAAGAATTTTCAAAGATAGGCCTCTCCACCTCTCATGCCTTTGCTTTAATGTCCATTAACACCGAACCAGGGCTTTCCCAAAATGAATTAAGTAAAATATTAAATATCAAACCTTCCACAACTTCCAGGTTTATAGATAAACTGGAAATTAAAGGCTTAGCTACTAGAAAGGCCAAAGGAAAAGTTTCATATCTCTATCCTACAGAAAAAGGAGAATCTTTGAGTGAAGAAATAGAAAAATGCTGGCATAGTCTTTACCAGAGATATTCTAAAATTTTAGGACAAAAAGAGGGTGATGAATTAACCGCATTAATTTATAGTGCTGCTAAGGAATTGGATGACAAATTTCAGGAATATTAAAATTTATTTTAATGAATATCTCCCATTAATTTCCATATTAATTAAATATTGAAATTTCAAGAAAATTGGGTAGATCGAGTTAAAAAAGAATTATTAAAGACAGTATCGAGGTATAAGAATGAAAGTATTATTGGTAAATGGAAGCCCGCATAAGAAAGGTTGCACCTTCACAGCCCTTACAGAAGTGGCAAAGACTTTGAAAAATGAATTAATTGATACAGAAATTTTCTGGGTAGGAACCAAGCCTCTGGTGGGATGCACGGCCTGTATGAAATGTGCTGGAATTGGGAAATGCGCCTTTGACGATAAGGTCAATGAATTTCTGGACATAGCTCCTGATGCTGATGGATTTATCTTCGGTTCCCCGGTCCATTATGCAGCCGCCAGTGGCGCGATCACGTCTTTCATGGATCGGGTTTTTTATTCTGACATGATGGGAGGCAAACAGTCTTTTTATCTGAAACCTGCAGCAGCGGTATTATCCGCCAGGAGAGCAGGAACCACCGCAGCTTTTGACCAGCTCAATAAATATTTCACCATTTCACAGATGCCTATTATCTCTTCCCGATACTGGAATATGGTTCACGGAGCACAGCCCGAAGACGTTAAAAAAGATCTGGAAGGACTTCAGACCATGCGTATGCTGGCCCGGAACATGGTCTGGTTTTTAATGTGCAAGGAGGCCGGTGCAAAAGCAGGCATATCTCTTCCTGAAAAGGAAGAACCTATTTTCACCAATTTTATTCGGGATTAATTCAAATTTTAAATTTTATAATCTAAAAAATAAGATTTTAAATGGTTAAAATTTGAAACAGATGAAAAATATAAGATAATAAAATTTTTAAGAACACGGAGAGCCTATTTATGAGTAAAAAAGTACTGGTAATATCTGCCAGCCCCAGAAAAAGCGGGAATTCCGACTTGTTATGCGACCAGTTCATTCTGGGAGCCCAGGAAGCAGGCCATCAGGCAGAGAAAATTTTCTTAAGAGATAAAAAAATCAATTATTGTGTGGCCTGTGATGTCTGTAAAAATAATGGAGACATCTGTGATCAGGATGATGACATGACCCCAGTACTGGATATGATGATAGCGGCCGATGTACTGGTTATGGCCACTCCAGTTTATTTTTACACCATGGACGCCCAGATGAAAACCCTGATTGATAGGACATATGCCCGTTATATGGAAATCAGTAATAAAGAGATTTATTTTATTGTTACTGCAGCGGTCAGAGATAAGCAGCTACTGGAAAGGACTATTGAAGGATTAAGAGGTTTTATTTCTTGTCTTACTGGTGCACAGGAAAAAGGTGTTATCTATGGAACCGGGGCCTGGAATATGGGTGACATCAAGAAAAGCAGTGCCATGGATGAGGCCTATGAAATGGGAAAAGCACTATAATTTCTTAAGTGAAAAAAATATTTATTTTATTAATTAACAAACCCTTTTTTTTATTATTTTTATTTATTATTCGATATTAATATTTTTTAAGGTTTTAAATATTTTAAACTAATTTTAAGAATTTTTTGTAAAAAATAAAAGGTTTTAATTATTATTTTAAGGAAATAAGCTTGGTTATTTGAAAATAAATATCGGGGATATATGATTTCACTGAAAATACACAATATTAAAAATATCAATATTGACTTTAATTTTATTGATTTTTCAATTGATAAATTCAATAAATTTATATACTATCATCAATAATGTTAAGTTAGATGTAATCATTGAATATATAAATTCAATTCAAGCATGGAGATTTAATTATGAATGCGAGGAAATTAAAAATCTACGTTAAAACGGATAATTTTTCAATTCCCATCCCTGAATTGAGGTTTTCAACATTTAGATGGATTTTTAAAACGATAATCAGGTTTTGCCTGCCTAAAATGAGAAAAAATTGGTTATCACAATCGACTGAGAATAAACGGGTTGAATCATTCTTAAAAAACCTGACAAGTGACGACATTGACCAGATTATTGACCATTTGGAACAACAAGAACCATTTGAGCTGGTGGATGCCGAGGCTGAGGATGAGAAAGACGGAAAAGTCGTGGTGAAAATCTACACAATCTGATGAGAACAATTTTTGATGGGTGAGTGACTATGAAACGTGAAGTACCAGGAAACTGTCCTATATGTGATGGCGAAATTAAAGTCACGGAAATACGGTGTAAAAAATGCAAAAGCACCATACAAGGCGAATTCGACCTTTGCAAGTTTTGCCGGTTAAATAACGAGCAAAAATACTTTGTAGAGGTCTTTATTAAAAATAGGGGAAACATCAAGGAAATCGAAAAAGAATTAGGGATATCATACCCAACGGTAAGGAATAAACTGGATGAAGTAATTTCTGTTTTTGGCCACAAAGTCGAAAAACCGTCCATTGATAAAAAAGACATTCTGGAAAGGCTTAAGAATGGAGAAATTACTAAAGACGATGCTTTAAAATTACTAAGCGAGTAAATATTTAAAAAAACTTAAAAAATCTGGAGTGAATAAATATGTCCAAAAATGTATCAGAAGAAAGAATGCAAATTTTAGAAATGGTGGAAGAAGGAAAAATCAATACCAAAGATGCCATGGAACTACTTAATGCTTTAGAAACAAATCAGGAAGCAATTACACCTAAAAAAGATGCAAAATGGTTAAAAATTCGAGTTAGAACCATGGATGACAATCCCAAGGTAAATGTGAATATACCTCTATCTCTGGTTGATGTGGGATTGAAACTGGCCAAGAAATTTGATCCTAAGTTGGAAGATTCGGGTCTGGATCAAATAGACCTGGACGAAATAATTGAAGCAGTTAAAAATGGGGCCGAAGGCCAAATTGTCGATGTGGAAGATGAGGAAAATCAAACCAAAGTTAAGGTATATGTCGAATAGATAAACTGGTTCATTTTTTTTATTTTTCTTATTCCTCTTTAATATTAGTTTAAAGAATTATTTAAGGAAATTTTTTAAAAATAAATGATATAATAATATGAAAATAGATAATAAGGTCCTTAACAAGATATATTACTTTCTGATAGGTCGCTCTATATAGTGATATCAAAATATTGACTATTTTTCCTGTTTTTATTCACTATTCATTCTATTCCTAATAAAAATAAAAATTTTAACTATTTTTCATCAAGTTTTCCCGCACACGAAAAACAACAATTTTTTCCACCAGATCAAAGGGTATTGGTTTATCCAGGGGGAATTGTACAGCACCTTTCGAGTTTTTATACTCTGAAATCTCTTCTTTAAATGTTTCAATGCCTGAAGGTGTGGGATAAAATCCAATATATTCTTGTAGGCTGCAAAATGCACCAAGTTACCATCGAGCTTGAAGGTGGGTATTCCATAAATTATGGCCTCTTTAGCTTCAGGGGCCGCTTTATGAATGACTTTTCGCAAGTTTTCTAAAATTTCCTGTATATCTTCAGGAAATGTATTGATATATTCGTCTATGGTTTGGAATTTTTTTCTAGGAACCATTTTTTACCATCATTATATTTAGATTAGTATATAATATTTTTTTAACTAAATTCATCTGATATTTTTTCAAATTAATGGGGAGATTTATCATGGAATCATTAAGGGAGCATATGCACGAATATAGAAAACAGTTAGAAAAGGGTCACGTACAGGAGGCATATAGTGGATTAATGACATATATAATGGATTTAAGAACGTATCTAAAAAATAAATATCCCAAATGTTCCGTATCGGGAATTTATCAAGGATATATGGACATGACCTATTTTTCATTCACTCCAGACTCATTAAAAAGCCTTAAATTGAAAATAGCAGTGGTTTTTATTTATGATTCCTTTAAATTTGAAGTTTGGTTAGCCGGATCTAATAAAAATGTTCAAAAAGAGTACTGGAAATTATTTACTGAAAAGAGCCTGGATAAGTACCACATTCCATCATCTATAAAAGGAAGGGATTTCATTGTTGAAAATGTTTTAGTGGAAAATCCAGATTTTGGTGATTTAGATAGTTTAACCCAAGAAATTGAGAATGGGACCTTGAAATTTATGGAGGATATGGTAGAATTCTTATCAAGTGACTGATTTCTATTAAAGAATTCTTTAACTCTATTCTATAAAGCTATTTCCCATTCCCAATTTCCCATTTCCATTATGTTGCTCTGCGGGTACTGATTATTGTAAAATTACAATAGAGTATTCATTCCTGAATTTTCATGGAAAGAATTCAGTGCTAAGTTGCATCTTCTGGTATTGATATAAAAAGTAATGCCGAAAAGAATGAGATTGTAAAATCACAATTAAGACTACAGATAATGCCGATTCTTAGATTCTATCTGGAAGAGGAAGGGTTACCATTGCGATTTTTCAGGTTAACCTCCACGGGAGTTCACCATCTAATTTTAATCTATTCATTGTGATATTATTCGCTTTGGAGGATGATTTTTCAGATTTTAAGATTTAATTAAAGCTTTCTCAAGAAATATATTTCAACTTTTTTTTGTATGTTAAATATTTATATATCATATTTTATTAACTAATGATAATCTTAGTGAGAATCTATTTTTTTTATGAATGCTGCAATAAATGAGTATTGATGAATATAAATAATCACTGTTTAAATAGGTTAAATCATGTTTTTAGAGTTAACAATTCTCTTAAAGGAGTTTATAATCAATCACGGTTTTTTAGGCGTCTTTTTTGGTAGTATAATCGAAGAGATTATAGCACCTATTCCTTCTTCAGCGGTTATAATGGTTTCAAGCATTTTTATCATGGATAACTATCAAATTTCTCTTCAATCATTGGGAAGGTTAATTCTTTATATTGCATTACCTGCAGCTTCTGGAGTTACACTTGGATCTTTACTTTTTTATGGAATTGTTTATAGAATAGGTAAGCCTTTCGTTGATCGTTGGGGTAAATATCTTGGATTATCTTGGGAAGAAGTAGAAAAAACAGAAGAAAAGTATTCTAAACATAATTTAATGGAATTATCAATTTTTACTGCAAGAGCACTTCCCATAGTACCCAGCATTCTTTTAAGTGCTTTCTGTGGATTTATTAAATATGATATTAAAAAATTTATTTTGCTAACTTTTTTTGGAACTTTAGTAAAGGCATTTGTTATGGGATTCATTGCATGGCAATTTGGAAGTTTATATAATCAGATAGAATCTAAATTTGCCATATCTGAAGAAATAATGATAACTGGATTGATAATACTTATAATAGCTTTTAGTATTTATAAAAAATATAAAACTAGAAAATAAAAAAATATAAAGAGTTAATTCATTAGAAAGTTTTGAAGAAAAGGATTAATTGAAATAGTGAAATGAATGCCACCAATACTTTAATCCTGTAACAACATAAAAAAAATTTAACTCTAATTATTGATCATTCAATAAATAATTTTTTATAAATAGGGTTTGTAAAGTTTGTGGGTGTTGTTATTTTTTTACATGTTTTTGTGTCCAGTTTTTCATTTTGTAGTGTAAAT
>DAWK01000173.1 GCA_002509745.1 Methanobacteriaceae archaeon UBA349
TGCTTATCTCACCCATAAAAACAGCGGATAAAATACTAAATGGTATGGCAGTTATTACGGGGTTAATTCCCAGGAAATATCCCAATCCAATACCACCAAATGCCGCATGTGATATTCCACCACTTATAGAAACTATTTTTTTGAGAACTACATAAGTTCCCACTAGGCCACATGCTACACTGACTAAAATAGCAGAAATAAGTGCATTTTGCATGAATTGATATTGAAGAAAATCCAGCATTAAATCGCTCCTAAAAATTATCAAAATTATAGTGAATTAATGTTCTTTTAATACTCTTCTAGGTGTTTCATGAGTTATTAAATCTAATTTAAAGTTATATGCTTCTTTTATACCTTTAGCAGCAGTTTCAACAGGACCATGCGAAAATAGACGGCCATTTAAACAAGCTATGCTTTCTACATAAGATGAAACCACACCCACATCATGAGAAACTAAAACAACCGCCATTTCTTTCCTAATTTTCTTTAAAAGTTCATAAAACAGACCTTGCATTTCCGGATCAATACTAGCAGTTGGTTCATCAAGTAATAACAATTTAGGCCTTCTAGATAAAGCTCTTGCAATTAGAACACGCTGCATCTCACCTCCAGATAAATTTCCAATTTGTTTATCCTTAAAATCAGCCATTTTAACTGCTTTAAGAGATTCCATGACATATTTTTCATCTTTATTATTGTAATCCTTGAAAATTCCATTATATCTACCCATCATGACCGTATCAAACACATTAATGGGAAAATCAGATTCCAAGTGAGTTATTTGAGGCAAATACCCAATTTTAGTTCTTGCTTCTTCAGGAACAGTATTAAAAACCGACACAGTGCCATTCTCGGGTTTTAATAATCCCATTATAATTTTTAGCAATGTGCTTTTTCCACCGCCATTAGGACCAATTATTGCTAAAAAATCATTATTTTTTATAGAAAGAGTTATATCTTCAAGAATATAATTATCCTTAATTTTATAGCTCATATTTTTAATTGAGACCACATTAGAAGACATTAAATCACCATACGTCACAATCTAATAATTTATTTTATAAAGATTCATTGATTAATCCAATTTAAGTTCCTATTTAAATAGAATTTATTATTTCACCCATTTTCGAAGGCCTTGACAATTTTTCTCATATTAAAGACATAGTCTGGTGAAAGTTCATCTATAAAAACAACTTTAGCACCAATTTCAGAAGCTATGACCTCTGAACTTCTCGTATTATACTGAGGTGAAACAAATATTGCCGTAATATTATCTTTTTTGGATAAATCAATAATATTCATCATTTCTTTAGGCGTTGGATCTTTTCCTTCCTTTTCAATCGCTATTTGAGTCATTCCATAATCCTGGCAGAAATATCCCCATGAAGGATGATAAACCAATATTTTTGACCCTTTTTGATTAAAAAGCTCATTAGTGATATTTTTATCAAGTTGCCTTAGTTCTTTCAAGTAGTTTTCTTTATTAATTAAATAATATTCCTTATTTTCTGGGTCAATTTTTACCAGACCTTGATAAATATTTTCAACCATTATTTGGGCATTTTTGGGCGAAACCCATACATGAGGATCAGATTCAATTTCAGCATTAGAATTATTTTCCGTATTTTTTTCAATACTTGGAATAAAATTAACCCCCTTAGAATCATTTATGATAAGCATATTACGATTAAGAGATTTTATTTTATCAATCCAAGTTATTTCAAAGTCAATCCCCGACCCTACCTGAACATACATTTGAGCATTAGCAATCTGCTCCATTTGGCTGGCTTTTGGTTCATAAGTATGTGGATCAGCTCCGGGAGGAACCATGATGATTACCTGGACTTTATCACCACCCACTTTCTCAATGAATTCTTTTTGAGGTAAAACCGATGCTGCAACAACAATTTTAGTGTTAGATACATTTGAAGTATTATTATTATTATTATTATTATTCAAAAAATTATGATAATTAGAAAAATAAATTAGTACACTTGAAACAGTTAAAATTATTAAAACTACAATAAAAAGAATCTTAAAGTCTTTTTCCATGTAATTCCTCTAATAGCATAGCTCTAAAAGGGCCCTAATAATTTTTTAAGACCTTGAAAGTTAAGATAATAAATTTATTAATATTTCTTAATTTAATATATAATATTTATTAATATTTATAATTAATCTTAATAAAATTTATGAAAACATTTATAAATAGTTATTAAAAAAATTATGGCTATGACAATAATAAGCATATCCCTAAATGAAAAACTTTTAGGAGAATTAGACTCTCTAAAAGAAGATATGGGATTTTCTGGCAGATCCGATGTTATTAGAGCCGCTGCTAGAATGTTAATTGATGATAACCGACAAAGCAAAAATATCTCAGGAAATGTGAATGCTGTAATTTTTTTAATACATAGTCAAAAAGTTGAAGATAAAGTAACTGAGGTTAAACACAACTATGAAGACATCATAAATACTCAAATACACAGTCATTTAAAAGAGGGAAATTG
>DAWK01000163.1 GCA_002509745.1 Methanobacteriaceae archaeon UBA349
TTTACTTCATCCCACAATGCAGCTGATTTTAAACTTTCTTCAACTCTTTCCTGCACAGTATCCTTATCAGTAATCCCGTGAACTCGCAAACCATAAGCAACATTGTCAAATATTGATTTTGGAAAAGGGTTAGGTTTCTGGAATACCATTCCTATTTTTTTCCGAAGATCCACCACATCAATTTTAGGATCGTATATATCTTCACCATCTAAATAAACGACTCCATCACGTCTAAAAGTTGGAATAACATCATTCATACGGTTTAAAGTTCTTATAAATGTGGATTTACCACAACCAGAAGGCCCAATAAGGGCAGTCACTGTGTTTTTTGGAATTTTTATATTAATGTCTTTGAGGATGTGTGCATCATCAAAGTAAACATTTAAATCTTCAACTTCGATTCTATTCATTCTATCTCCCCATCATCTTTTTCCGGTATCTTTCAACAAATGTATTAGTTAATACAGTAATTACAAGCACCATTATTACCAGTACAGCTGCCGTTCCATATGCATTGTCCAGAGAAATTCCTTCAGTAGCCATCACAAACAGGTGAAGCGGTAAAGGCCTTCCCGGGTCAAATATAGATACTGGCATGGCCAACGCAGAACCAACAACGAACAAAATTGCTGCAGCTTCTGATATCGCCCTAGCCATACCTAAAATGACCCCAGTAGTTATTCCAGGTATAGCTGCAGGTAAAACTACCCTATAGACCGTTTCCCATTTATTTGCTCCTAATGCCAAACTTCCTTCTCGATAAGATCTTGGAACAGATTCAATAGAAACTTCAGCCACTTGAAAAATAGTGGGAAGAGCCATTAAAGCAAGAATCAACCCTCCTGAAAGTAATGACCATCCCATTCCTAAGAATATTACGAAAAACGATAGTCCAAATAGACCAAACACAATTGAAGGTATGGAAGCCAGAGTTTCTGCCCCGAATCTAATTAGTTTAACTAATCTACTCTCGCCAGCATATTCTGAAAGATATACTGCAGCCCCAACACCTAGTGGTGCGGCCACAATTCCAGCGATCAGTGTTACATATATACTGGAAACAATCATAGGGGCTATTCCACCCGCTCTTCCAGAATCAATAGGATCTGCAAGTAAAAATTCCAGGCTAATCACAGGCATTCCTTTCAAGATAATGTATCCAATTATAACAATTAGAATAATTATCGTTAGTATCCCTGAAGCCCAAAAAATAGATTTCATTATTTTCTGTGAATTTTTAGGAGAAATTATTCTAAATGACATGTTTAACACCGCATTTTTCTAAAATCAAATTATTAACGTATTTATAACTTGAAGTTTTCTTTAAGGATACTTTGGTTAACATTGAAGGTTTCATAGATATCCCCCCCCAATTACAACCTTTTTCTTGTAGTGATAATAGTTAGCTATTACTAATAGAACCATAATCATTAAGAATAGCACGACTGCAGTTCCAAACAAGGCATTGTAATGTAGGCCTGTTGCATAACCCATTTCTAAGGCAATGTTAGATGTTAGTGCTCTTACTGGATCCATAATGGAACCTGGTATCTGAGTTACATTTCCTGCAACCATAATTACTGCCAGAGTTTCTCCTACGGCACGACCCATACCCAAAATAATTGCAGTTATTACTCCCGGAATTGCTGCCGGGAAAATAACATTCTTTATGGTTTGCCATTGTGTGGCTCCAAGGGCTAAAGATGCTTCTTTGTACTCAAGAGGGACTGAACGTAGCGCATCCACCGAAACACTTATTATGGTAGGTAAAATCATTACAGTCAAAATAATGGATGCTGTGAGCATACTAAACCCTGTACCACCGAATTGAACCCTAACAAATGGTACTAGAACTATAAGGCCAAAAAATCCATAAACTACCGATGGAATACCTGCTAATGTTTCAATCACCGGTTTTAAAATTTTTGTCATAGTAGGGGGTGCTATTTCAGCCATGAATATTGCACATAGTATTGAAAGTGGCACCGCCATTATTAAAGCCAATATCGTAATGCACAGGGATCCAATGATCATGGTGAAAACACCATATTGGCCATCAGATGGGGCCCAGTCCATACCAAAAATGAAATTCAGAAAACCATATTCCTGAAATATGGGAAAACCTTCCCTGAATATAAATGCAATTATCAGCAGAATCACAATTATGGAAAATATAGCTGTGATAAAAAGCCCTTTCTCAACAAAGTATTCTTCAAGTCTTTTATTCATAATGCACCCCAAATTAGTCGGTAATTTTTTGTTCAAATTAAATTAATCAACTTAACAATTAATTAATTAAATGAATGAATGATGAATTTCAATAATTTTTAATATTTTTATCGAGCATTTAATATTTTGAATATGAAATTCAATAAATATTATATAAATTTTTGTTGATTATTTGTGAATTTTTGAAGGAGATAAATCAAATTTTAAAATTAATGGATTTTTTTATATTTTTTTGATAAAAATTGGAGATTAGATATTATTCAGAATGTAATTCATACATCATCTGAAACATTACCAATAGCTGGAACAATCTTTTCACTTCTTATAATTGATTGACCTTCTGGAGAGAAGACCCAGTCAATAAATTCTTTGGTAACACCCTGGGGGTCACCTTTAGTCAAGAATTCAAATGGAACCAACAAAGTATAGGAACCATCAGATATAGTGGTTTCCGAAGGAGTTATTCCATCTATCTCAAGTGCTTTAACGTCATTACTCATGTGAGAAAGCGATACGAAACCAATAGCATAAGGATCTTGATTTACGGCTTGTTTAACACCCTCTGTAGATCCCTGAACAATTGCGTCTGATCGGATCTTGGTTTTGTTCATAACCAGTGAGTTAAAAGAACTTAAAGTTCCAGAACCAGATTCCCTTACCACAACATGAATTTCAGCATCCACACCACCAACTTTTTCCCAATTAGTGATATTGCCATTATAAATGTCTTTTATTTGTTCTTTGGTAAGATCAGAAACCCCATTCTCTAAGTTAACTGCTATTAAAATCCCATCTTTACCAATAACATATTCTTTTAATCCGTCCTTTTCATCTGATTTTAAAGACTTAGAACTGGTCCCAATATTAACAATTCCTTGTTCTGTAGTTCTTATGCCCAGGCCAGATCCACCACCCTGAACATTAATCTTAACATTCGGGTGCTCTTTCATATATACTTCAGCTAACTTTTCAGCCACTGGTTGAACCGAGGTAGAACCTGCGATTTCGATCCTATCATATTGAAATCCTGGTTTAAAGAGCAGATAAGCACCAATGAGGATTATAATAATAATTATTCCAAACTTAAGTTTTGAGTCCATTACATCACCTTTGAGAAATAATTCTTTTTTTCTCTATTTAAATGCTGCCGTGATTTAATAATCTTTAGCATATTTAGATATATTTGTGATGAATATAAATACAAATTGATAACTCAAGCTAGTATGACATTTTATAAGAATTATTTTATGTAAGATATTGAATTTATTTTTCTTGAATTTGACTATTCTATTTTAAAACTTTCAGGATTGATTAATATCCAAAATACAAAAAAAATGAGATGGTGGTTATTAACCACACTCATTTAATTATTTTGCAGGTACTACCTTTTCAGATTTTACTATTTCCTGTCCAGCAGGGCTTAAAACCCAGTCAATGAATTCTTTTACTGTGCCTTTAGCATCGCCTTTTACTAAGAAAAGGAATGGTCTTTGTACTTTGTAAGTACCATCAGTCACAGTTGCTTCGGAAGGAGCTACACCATCAATTTTTAAAGCTTTTACAGTTTCGTCAAGATTTGCTAAGGATATGAATCCTATGGCATTTGGATCTTGTTTAACTGCTTGTTTAACTGCTTCAGTGGAACTTTGAACAATTGCGTCCTTTTTAATTTTGGTTTCTTTACCCATGATTATTTCTTCGAATGCTTTTCTGGTTCCAGAACCATCTTCTCTGGTCACAACATTAATTTCAGCATCAGATCCACCTACTTCTTTCCAATTGGTAATGTTTCCACTGAAAATACCTTTAACCTGGTCAGGAGTTAATGCACTGACTGAATTTTGACTGTTAATAGCAATAACAATTCCATCTTTACCAATCAAATATTGGGTTAAACCCGCAGATTCGTTGTCTTTTAGTTCTTTGGAACTAGTACCGATGTCCGCGGTGCCTTGTTGAGCACTGGTTATACCTACACTAGAACCTCCACCCTGAACATTAATCTTAACATTCGGGTGCTCTTTCATATATACTTCAGCTAACTTTTCAGCCACTGGCTGTACAGAAG